>JBHLOD010000300.1:0-3125 GCA_048940825.1 Promethearchaeota archaeon
TGGCGCTGCCAAGACGACATCTGCTCCGAGCGTCGCCAGAATGAGAAGTAGGCTGTGGGCAGAATTCGGCAAGACGAAATTCGAACCGAATCCCCAGCAGACGGATACTCTCTTGCCCATCAGACCGTCTAGGTGCTCACAGAATGAAGAAGCCACCGCTAGGGCCGACTGTGGCGCAAACACCTCATCAGCTAGGTTAAGCATTGGGACTCTTGAGGTTCGTGCGATTCGCTCGATAATAGTACGTCCAGCCCCCATCGTTTCCCGGTCTGCAAAGCCGGTCACTAGGATATCAACAACTGAACTGTACGATATGAACTCGTTGACGAGGACTTCATTGGATTTGGTCGTAGCTTGATCCCATCCAAGTTCAACGGAGCCGTAACCGAGTCGGCCACAAGTAAGTTGGAGTACTACTGACTCGACGGGCGGAACTCCTTGCAGCAGCAAACCAACGATTCTTCTCTTCCCGTTTCTGTCGGCAGTCATCGATGACACAAGTTCCTCGTAGCCCACAACGTCCTGAATCAGTTGCTCCAAGTCACCTTGGGATAGACGATGCATGTTGCTCAACTCCCTCTAAGGGGTCTACTCCGATATAGGCTTCGTGATTCTTGGGTGGAGAGAACGGAGTCTAGCTTACCATTCGATAGGCAACCCTTAAGTCCACCTTCACAAACAGGTCGGCGTGGAACGGAGGTGCTCAGATTGGGCGGCTATGATGAGTTACAGAAGCGCATTGAGAAGAAAGAGGCTGTAGTTTCTGTAATCGGTCTGGGGTATATCGGATTGCCTACGGCTCTATTCTACAAGAAAAGCGGTTTCTCAATAATCGGAGTCGACACAAACGAGGAATTGGTTGCTGAGCTTAGAGCAGGCAAAATACGCACGAGAGAGGATGGATTGGAAAGGCTGGCAAAAGAGTACCTCTCTGAGATTTCATTGGAGTCATCATACGACAAGATTCGTGAAAGTGATGTGTTTGTGCTTTGTCTACCTAGTCCCCTTGACGAGTCAGGAATACCAGTAACAAGGTTTCTGGAGAACTCAGTCACAGAGATTGCCTCAGGTGCGAAGAAAAAGTGCCTTGTGCTTGTCGTGAGTACAGTGCCCGTTGGTACTACTGAGAAGCTGGCTCAGCTGTTCGGCGGGGAGAGCGGTAGTATACTCGATGAAGACTTCTGGATCGCTCACTGCCGTGAAAGTGTGCTTCCAGGGAATGTCGTTCAAGAGATGGAAACCAATCATCGGTTGGCTGGAGGGGTGACTGAAATGTCAACCTCGCTTGCCATTACTTTCCTGAAGACCATCTTCGGCCCTGAATTGGTGCATTCCACTAGTGCGAGGGTATCTGAAACAACGAAGCTAGCCGAGAACGCATTCAGAGATGTTGGGATTGCATATGCGAATGAGCTCGCACGACTCTGTACGGCACTTGATATCGACGTTATGGAGGTAATCGCCTTGGCAAACCTCCACCCCCGGGTAGACATTCTGAATCCTGGATTGGGTGTTGGAGGGTATTGTGTGCCCAAGGATGGGTGGATTCTAGTGGAGTCTGCACGCGAGTATGACGGTAAAGGTATCTTGATTCCTGCCGCTCGAGAAATCAATGACAGGATGCCAGCGCATGTTTCACGGAGAATAAGAGACGTCATTCTAGATTTGTCGCTCAAGCCCACGGTAGGTCTGCTCGGTGTGAGCTTCAAACCCAACGTGTCAGACACAAGAAACAGTCCCTCTCTAGAACTGATTCAACTGCTATGGTCAACCGGAATAGAGGTAGCAGTGTACGACCCGCTTGTGGACCAGAAGCATGGTGACAGAACAGTTGAGAGTCTGGATGAGATACTTCAAACGTGTGATGTAGTCGTGTTGGGTTCAGCACACGACGTCCTTGTTCAGGAACTCAAAGAGAAGGACCTCTCGAAGAATGTGCTTGTAGATCCCTCGGGCAAGCTCTCAAACTTACGGGGCCAGGTCATGAAATACGTTGGTCTGAGCAGATAGCTACTGAACCAAATCTTTAATCGGGGCTGTTTGTCGCTATCATTTGACTTGAGATGAAGAAACTCCTGGTCACTCTTACGGTTGCCGAAAGCAAGCGGCTCATCGCTAAGGGACTTCTGGCGACAGATGCCGTAAAAAAGGCTCTGAAGAGCGGATATCTCTGCGTGACACTTGGCACCACTTCAGCATATCTTGTTGAGGAATTGCTAGGCAATTACGACAAGACCAAGCACATAGCTGGTCTCATTGTCCCAAAGGGACTTTCAGTAACAGACAGGGACAGCCGGTCTTTTGACGCCATCTTCTACAAAGGCCAGCATGTCAAAGGAAAGAAGGTGATTGACGTGCTTGATGAGCTGGGGCCAGATGACGTAATCATCAAAAGTGCCAACGCCCTTGATGCTAACTATGTCCCAATCGTGCTGTTGGCAAGTCGAACAGGCGGCACTGTAGGGACCTTCATGAGTCCTGCAGCCGCCCGGAACATCACGGTAATCGTGCCTGTGGGTCTGGAGAAGTGCATCCCAGTGTTGTATGATGACTTCTGCGGTCAGTTCGGAATGGACGACTGGGACTACTCTATCGGCAAACCAGTAGGTGCAATCTCAATCCCCGGAGCCACTGCTTTCACAGAGATTGAGGCTCTGGATGCATTATTTGAAGTTTCAGTCATGCCCATCTCTTCTGGAGGAATAAACGGGGCTGAAGGCTCAGTGACGCTGTTCATTTCAGGAGAAGAAGAAAACGTGAGAGAAGCGTTCGAGTTCCTCAAGGGAATAAAGGGAGAGCCTCCGTTCCCTCACGTGGAACATGTGAAGTAGATGAAAGGACCCTGCCAAGCGAGGAGCAACTGCGCCATGACTGACAATGCGATACGGACCGAATCTCTGACGAAAATCTTCGAGGAGGGCAAGAAACGGGAAGTTGTCGCTCTTGACAGAGTGAGTATGGAGATTGGTCGAGGGGAGGTGTTCGGGCTTCTTGGCCCTAACGGGGCAGGCAAGACCACACTCATTAGAATTCTAATTGGTCTTCTCACACCGACTCGGGGAAATGCTTGGGTCTTGGGACGTGACGTCACAAAGGATATTGACTACATCCGCGAGCGAGTTTCA
>JBHLOD010000301.1:0-3112 GCA_048940825.1 Promethearchaeota archaeon
TCCGGAAACGAAATCAGGAAGTGTGCAATGAAAGGAAGATCTGTCGCTTCATAGGGATAGGTAGTGTAAAGGAAGGTGAAATTGACACCACGGAAGACCAACGAATACGTTGTGTTAGAGTTGGAGTCGTAGATTTCACTTATGAAACAGAACCCGCACTCCTCCACGACTCCGACGCCGAAGTACATTGGGTCAACAACAAGAAAACCGACCACAGAGATAACGAGAATTGAAGCTACGATGGCAACAACACGTTTTCTGGTCACTAACACCAAGCGGCCACCCTATCAAGAAACAAGCTTCATTCCAATTGGACTTTGTCTCGTGTTCGGAGGTCCGTCATATTTGGGAAGCTTTTTATACGAACTCTAGGGCATTTTTCGTGGAGGCACATGCGAAGCGCATGTGCAGTTTTATCATTCAAACAATCACTAGGGGAAATAAAAATGGCACAACTATCAGGAACCCCCGTTCTCATCCTGAAAGAAGGCACTTCCCGTACACGAGGAAGATCGGCACAAGCCAATAACGTCATGGCTGGGATTGTCATCTCCGATGCTGTGAAGTCTACTCTAGGCCCGCGCGGAATGGACAAGATGCTTGTTGACTCTCTGGGTGATGTCACAATCACAAATGATGGTGCATCAATCTTGAAAGAGATTGACGTTCAGCATCCGGCTGCCAAGATGCTTGTTGAGGTTGCTAAGAGCCAAGATCAGGAAACCGGAGACGGTACCACTACATCAGTTGTCATTGCCGGTGAACTTCTGAAAAGAGCTCAGGATCTCCTGGAAAAGAAGATTCATCCCACGATCATCGTGGGCGGATATCAGAAGGCCGCGGATGAAGCTACCAAAGTCTTGAAGGACATCTCAATAACGATGGCCGATAAAGACAAGAAGATACTGAAAGGTATTGCAGAGACTTCGATGAACAGCAAGTCTATCGTCGGAGCCAAGGACCACTTCGCAAACATTGCAGTGGATGCAGTCTTGCAGGTAATGGAGAGCATTGACGGCGATGTAAAGGCTGACATCGACATGATTGAGATAATCAAGAAACAGGGCAAAAGCCTCACTGAAACTGAACTTGTCAACGGCATGGTCATTGACAAGGAGGTTGTTCACGCAGCTATGCCCCGAAGAGTCGAGAAGGCCAAGATTGCTCTCGTCAATTCAGCCATTGAGGTCGAGAAGACAGAGTTTGATGCAGAGATCAAGATTGACAGTCCTGATCAGATCAAGGCATTCCTCGATGAAGAAGAACGCATGCTGAAGACGATGGTCGACAAGATAATTGATAGCGGAGCCAATGTGCTTGTCTGCCAGAAAGGAGTGGATGACGTAGCTCAGCACTACTTGGCAAAAGCTGGAGTTCTTACAATCCGAAGGGCCAAGAAGAGCACACTCGAGAAATTGGCCAAAGCGACTGGAGGTCAGATAGCCACTAGTCTGGACGAGCTGGACGCAGACTATCTCGGCACAGCCGGCCTTGTCGAAGAGGTCAAGATTGCTGATGACAAGCTTGTCTACATTCGCGACTGCAAGGATCCAAAAGCTGTGTCTGTGGTCATCCGTGGAGGCACAGAGCACGTTGTGGACGAGGCTGATAGGGCCCTTCATGATGCACTCTGTGTGGTCAGAAATGTCGTTGAAGATGGCACCTACGTAGCAGGCGGTGGTTCTACCGAGGCAGAGATTGCCAAGCGACTAGAAACCTTTGCCAACAGGGTTGGTGGCCGTGAACAGCTCGCAATTGAGGCATTCGCCGAAGCATTACGCATTGTTCCAAAGACGCTTGCAGAGAATGGCGGTCATGACCCGATTGACATCATTGCCGATCTTAACAAGGATCACGCGAAGGAAACCGGCCTTTGGTACGGTGTTGATGTCTTCAAGGGCAAGAGCGTCGACATGATCAAGGCTGGAGTCATTGAACCTTCTCGTGTCAAGAAGCAGGCTATCAGGTCCGCTGCTGAGGCAGCCCAGATGATCCTGAGAATTGACGACGTCATTGCTGCAAAAGCAGGTCCACCACCGGGCGCCGAGGGCCCACCAGGCGGTATGGGCGGCATGGGTGGAATGGGCGGAATGCCCGGAATGATGTAGAGGCAAATCAATAGATATGGGAGCCCTTGTGGCTCCTCCCTCACTTATTTTCTGGAGACCACCAATCGTGGCAAAACGCATTCTACTAGTCGGTATGAATACGTTCGACTCGGGAAAGACAACACTCTCCATAATGGCCGCAAAGAAAGCCATTCATGAGGGCGTTTCTGTCGAGTACTTCAAGCCACTAAGCGCCCACAACTACTGGTATACATACTCGCATACCTTGTCCTGTTTGAAACGAGAAATGCTGTTCTCATATGATTTGGCGAAAGTCAGAGAGGCGATTGATTCGAACGTACATGAGTACATCTCCAACCCTATCCACAGACTATATGTTCCATCCTCTTCCGAGAAGCCACTTTCTGGTGTTTCAAACACACTCGGCTTGGCGGGATGGGACTCCATTGCTACCATGCAGCGTATGAGTACTCCAACGAAGGAGGGAGTTCAATCAAAGACGCTCATCGCTGAGAAACTCATAGACTCAGGGAAACTGCTGCTGACACCTAATGAATCCAATAGACTCGCAATGGGAACGCAGAAGATTGAGATCTCATCACTGGAAGAGCTCCAATCTTACGAGCAGCTCCATTTCGAAGAGTATGTATCAGCCGCATTCAATGTTGCCGAGAAGACTGCTGAGGTGGTTTTCATAGAATCATTCAACGACACCGCATGGCCATGGGAGAATCTTAATGAGGTCGATATCGTTTGGGTCATCGGTCCGGGTCAGATATTCCAATATGACCCTGAGAAGTTTCGGAAAGCCTCTTTCTTGCAGAAACGGGCCAACTTTCCCATCAGAGAAGTGACATTCAGTCGCGTTGCTGAATTGCTCAGGCCAATTGGACGACATGGATGGTCCCCCATAGAACTGAAGGACGATGACATACTCGAGGAGCTTGCACCGAAGTGAATTGCTCCAAACAACTATTAAGTGCATGAAAAGGCTCGGGAGAGAAACAGACCCTAATAGAGGAAAGACCAAGATGACGGAGGAT
>JBHLOD010000302.1:0-3112 GCA_048940825.1 Promethearchaeota archaeon
ATGCTTCAAAATCGACTCCAGTGAAGGTGGTTGGCTCCGGGCAACAGGTGTGTTTCTCGTCCGCTATCATGTCGACGTCTAGCCGCTCTAGGACCTTTCGAATCGTGAGCTCAAAGTGAGGTAGTCTGAAGGGGATCATGCACCCGGGGAAGTAGGTATACTTCTGTGCTCTACTCACTCTCGCCACCTCTATATCGGGACTCTGTTGATTCAAGTCGCTTTGCCAGCTTCAAGTCCGTCAGCATCTTGGTGAGCTGTTCTACGGGCGGACTGCCTAGATCTGGCAGTTCCATCTTCTCACGGGTCTTGATCATAGGATCACTGACTTGGATTGTACGGCCTTGTTGGAGAATCGATTTGGCACGATCTAATGCCGTCTGCGGAGTGTTTCCAGCTGCTAACCCCCGGACCTTCGCCAATATCAGAATCTGTGGTATCTTCACATGCTCAGGACATCTGACCTCACACTGCTCGCAAGTTAGACAAGTCCAGATGAGCCGCTCTTCGGCCAAGGCTTCGTCAGCCAAGATTATCTTCTCAAGGAAGAGACGAGGATTGAATGACGAATCAATCTCGGCTACAGGGCAAGCACCCGTACACCGACCGCACTGGTAGCAGCGTAGCAGTGTTTGTCCCTCTGGCTGCTGCAGGATCCAGTTCCGGAACTCAAGATCAGATGAGATGCCGCCGATTGCCATTTGCTGCCACCGAACGTTTTGTTGTTCTGGGCGAAACCAAAGTACCTGAAAAGGAATGCGGGAGCTAGACGGGATGGAATTCGGAAGTCGTGGAATGGACCTCCTGAAGAGAAGCACCTCATGTCGGTTCTATTCACTTGAGAACCTCAGATGAGCAAACTTGGACAGGTTGAACCAGTCGCACAGATTCATCATGACACGTGTCCTCCACTTCCAATCCTGTTCACGCTGCGTTCGGGTAAAATGAGCAAACCACTCAACCACACGGATTCGGTCAGACCATTTGACTATCTGCTTCGTGGGGTTTCCAAGGTCAAACTGTTGTTTGACGCCGCGGATACCGTACTTCCTGAACCGTCTGTTTACAAACATGTTCCCAATTCTCGAGCCAGCATCGAAGATCAATTCGGCACCAGGGAATTGCTTTGCCATGGAATCACAGAGCGAGATAAGGGACTCCTCGTGGAAGTAGCTGAACAACCCCCCTGCTATGAAGAACGCGCCTCTGCCGGGGCTAAAATCAACATTCTCAAACCAGCTCAAATCAAACACTGACTTTGGAATGCATTTGCATCTCGGAGATTCGTTGATGATGCTCAATCGGTATTGGATGGCATCCGGGAGATCAAGGTCATACCAGTGTATTCGGCCGTTGTCAACGCGCGAGAACGTCGTGTCCAAACCGCATCCTAAGTTGACCACAGAGGCATCCGGTTTCCTCACCAGATACTCTCTCATTGCGTCATCGAACACTCTGGCGCGCACGAGGAAGAATAGACTTAGGAACTCGTCGACAAGTTGCTCCATTGTGGCTAGTTCTTCCTGTGCTTCAGGATGTTTCCTAATAACCTTGGCAAAGATGTCAGCTGCCTCTTTGTCTTCCAGTATGTTTGGGTATCTCTGGCTGAATTTTGCCCTGGCCCAGAGGGGGCCTATCATGGTCGACTGGATGGTTGCGATGTCAATATACTCTGAATCTGTCAGCCCTACATCCGTCCTCATGTACTTGGCTTCTTCCAATAGTGGTGCTCTATGCGATATGGAAGAAGTTACCCAAACAGAATGAGGTTCTAAAGTACCAAATCAGTCTTATTGACGGCATGAGCGGTAATCTCGAGGTTGCAGGATCTGTACTTCTTGCACCATTCTTCACACTTCTGTGCCCACAATACATCTCGATATAGGAGCCTACACTCCTCACACTCATAGAGATCCTCGACCTTTCTTGTCATCTCGTTTCTCTCCTCTTTGGGACCAATAGTGCACAGACTTGACCGGTCAGTTCACTATTGTTAATCCCATTGGTGTATATACGGGTTTCGCTACGTGATTCCAATAGCTGGGCTTATGAGAGTCATTGCGGAAATCTGCTAGTACTGAGATTGTTCGACTTTGTGGAGGATTGACTGATGGTAACAAGAGTGACTCTCCTAGGAACCGGCAATCCTAATCCGGACCCAAGAAGGGCAGGACCATCAACGGCGGTGATTGTTGAAGAATCTGTCTACATAGTAGACTTCGGCGTCGGAGTCGTGAGACGAGCTGTAGAGGCAGGCCTGAAACCGTCACAATTGACCCGGGCGTTTCTAACTCACCTTCACTCTGATCACACAATTGGATATCCTGACCTAATCTTCACTCCTGCCGTAGTTGGCCGCGAAACTTCACTTGAGGTGTTTGGCCCTATCGGCATCAAATCGATGACCGACCACATTCTTGCTGCGTATGAAAAGGACCTTGAGGAAAGAATCAGCGGACTGGAACCAGCCATTCCCGATGGCTACGCCGTGAATGTCCGCGAAATCTCTCGGAAAGAACCCGGAGTGATATATCAGGATGAAGCAGTTTCTGTGTTGGCGTTCCCAGTTGAGCACGGCTCTTTGTCAGCTTATGGATTCAAGTTCTTTACGCCGGACAAGACAGTAGTAATCTCTGGTGACACAGCTCCATCAGCGACACTGATAGAGCAGAGTAGGGGTTGTGACATTCTTATACACGAGGTCTACTCGGCAGTTTCGTTGCAGACACTCGCCGGAGACTGGAGGAGATATCATTCCTCAGTCCACACATCTTCATATGAGCTGGCAGAGATTGCTTCCAAAACAAAACCGAATTTACTGGTCCTCTATCACCAACTCAGTTGGGGGCGCACATCTGATGAGTTGCTCAGAGAAGTCAAGCAGCGATATGACGGCGAAGTTGTATCTGGAAGTGACCTTGACTCTTTCTAGGACAGCTTGGGCAGTCTTTTTAGATAGAATTCATTTCGGCCCGTTGGCGAACCCTTATTTTCGCCATCAAGCGCAGAAGCATAGTTCCACCATAGAATAAGTGGAGTATGCTAGGCAGGACTTGAGGCGTTATCAATTGACAGACCATGAAACGACTCAGATCTACGAAAAGGCACCTTCGTC
>JBHLOD010000303.1:0-3105 GCA_048940825.1 Promethearchaeota archaeon
TGGTCGTGGGTGATTAGGATTGCATCCGCAGGCTTGCTCCCATAACTCGCAGGAAGCTCGATGGGATCTATATAGATTGTCAACCCCTCAGCTTCTATCATGACCCCCGCATTGGTTAGAAGAGTGACTCGGACTGAGTCCTCAGGAACGCCAAGGTCTATTGTTCCAATCAAGACTACAGAAGTAGCTAGTGCCACAACCAAGAGCGCGCCCAAAGCAATCTTTGAGTTTGCTGATAGATTCATGCCTGGCAATCAGGAGAAATGACGAATATAAGGAAGGTTCTCAACGCAAGAAGCAGGGCCACTTCCATTCCGTTCTCGCCGCGACTGATTCTGGAGTTCTAGACTCCTCAGATATCTAGCAGTATCTCGGTAGAAGCCTTCACATACCTGGAAGCGGCACACCTAGAGGGGAGGAATATCCATGACCGCTCTCAGGACAGAAGAAAAGGTCAGTGACGATACCATGTTGATTGACATCCGCATCTCGGCCGAGGAGGATGGAAGGATAGATGACTTCAGCTAACCAATACAGGAAATTGTAAAGACGCCCGGGTCGAGTCCCCAAGCATGAGTTGGCAGGCCCAAAGCTGAAGTACGGATTGAAGTTGATGAATGGTTGGAGAAGGCTCAGACGCAAGACACCTCTGACTGCGGCGGAGTTTCTACTGAAAGAGGTTCTGACTTGGTTGGCTGCGAGATACAGGATCACAACCCAGACTTGAGCGCGTTAGCTGCCTTGTCCGTCAGCAGGCCCAAAGGGTGTTTCTAACTATCATCAATTCCGCAGAGATACTTGGCTATCTTCTTCCGCTCATCGATGTCGTATTGTTTCAGTATTGCTACGTCCTCCATTTGTGGGCTTCCTCCGCCATGGAGCCCAGCAACTGCCATCACGCCACCGATTGAAGAACATAGAGCATCAGACAGGACTCTGAAGAGCCTGTATACGTCCTCAGCGGGAACGTCCTCCTTTCGCTTTATGTACTTCTGGAGGAATGGACCGATGCTTTCATCAGTGAAGTCACCTTCAAGAGGCAGTGTTGCTGGAAGCCCACCTGACAAGTCTGCCAAAATCTCGAGTTCATGATAGTAATTCTTTCCAGCATGCTTCCTGCCTACGTTGCAGAAGACGGGATCGGGAATCATTGTGCCAGAGTCATCCTTTGTGGCCTTGTGCGCAGAAGCTATTCCAGCCGCACTGACCAGCTCGCCGACGCTGATTAGATCTGCAATCTTGGATTGGACATGTTTCTTGTCCTCAACCCCGTTGTACTCACTGACCAGAGCGCTCAAACCAATGATAATGTCTGTGCTTGCTGGCTTGCATCCAGTGTAGCTGTGTCGATGATACAACGCAAACAGCAGAGCGGCCCATCCCCCAAACACATGCTCTCCTTCGAAGCCACTCAGAAACACACGGTCGTTGGGAACGAATACATCATCGAAGATAATGAAGTTCTCGACGTCGCCGCCCTCGCCATACGGACAGGCGAAGGCCTCACGCTTGAAACTCGATGCTCTGGTCACCAGCTTAACACCATCCCAGTCACCAGGCAACCCAAAGGCAACAGCATACTGGTCCTCTTCTTCGGTTAGAAAGCGAGTAGGAAGTACGATGATTTCTTCAGCCACTGCAGCTGCTGTGATGTGATTCTTGGCCCCGCGGACCACAATCCCGTCATCGCGATGCTCAACGACCCGTAGGTACAGGTCAGGATCTGATTGTTGATGTGGCCTAAGAGCTCGGTTTCCTTTTGGATCGGTCTGTGCACAGGTCCCCACAATATCATTCTCTTGCCAGTACTTCAGATACTCAAGGAATCTCTGATTGTAAGGACGACCCGTCATTGTTTCCGCGCGATGCGTGATTATCGAAAGAGTGTTCATGGCATCAATGCCCATGCATCGAAAGACGCACCCGCCGCAATAGCGGCAGAGCTTTCGAGTCATCTCCTGCTTCTTCAGAAGGTCATCCACGCTCTGATGAATATGCGTGAATCGGTTGATGGTCATGTCGCTGATATGAGACTGAGCTGCGAGAAGCTCTTTAAATTCAGGTTCCTGTAGCCTGTCGAATGTCTGCGAGATAGTCCCTATGACTGCCTGCAATCGAGGGTCGTCGCGCCCGACATTCTCGCCACCGATGAAGATGTTGGGCTCCATTTCAGAAAGCTTCTCTTTGTATTTCTCTCCGGATTTCATTGTCGGTTCACCAAGGCAGTTGGGGCGAACTGATACTTAACTTCAGCGAATCCGTAGCATGGCAACCGTAGTGTTCTGTGTACTGGAATCATAACTGGAAATGCGTTCAGAACTATTGTTGGTGAACGCCTGCTTCGACCATCATTTCCTCTAGCAAGGACTCTCCTAGCCAAGGAAAGGCCGCTGTAGAATAGCAGACGAACACTTCTGTGGTTTCAACATAGGGTGCCTGCCTGACCTGACCTACGATGTGATAGGCGCTCCGCAAGTCATCAACCACAAACCGAGCGAATACCGTTGGTTCAGTTGCTGCTACGAAGGAGGTCCAGTACTCTCCAGGGAATTCATTTGCCAAGCGTTCTTTGATGTCTTCGTGTGAGAATGACTTGGGGTCCCATTGGATAGCTATCCAGAATGAAACGTTGTCACCAGCGTTGACATCCCATCGCACAGTAAATCGGACCCCTCCTCCATCCTCGAGCTGACGAAGCACCTTGCGTGCCATTCTGGTGGAAAGACCCGCTCCCTCTGCGATTCCGCTGATCTGCATCCTTGGATTCTTGATGAGGCAACTCAATACCCTCAGTTCTAACTTCGTCAGCTCTATCTTCCTACCAGGCGGAAATAAGGTCGGATGGAGCTTTACGTCAGTGACAGACTCGAGGCCTCTCAGGTACTGGCCCAAGTCCAAGAGCATCTTGGGACCTTGGTATTGCCCGAATATGTGGTACGCCCCTCCGCTCACACTGACGAGCGGGCTCACATGATGAATGACAGAGTGGCTGCCCATCGCCTCCACGAATTTGTTTTGATTCTCTGAGCCGTCGCTATAGACAATACCAGACACAAACTCAGCGTCAATCAGGGCGTTGTGAGGAATCACCATGAAGCGCACTAT
>JBHLOD010000304.1:0-3095 GCA_048940825.1 Promethearchaeota archaeon
ACGAATCTTTGACGGTTTTTCTCATACTCTGCCTCCTCTACGGTCTTCTCTTCGCTCGGCATCCTTCGGGGTCTTCTGAATCCGCTGAGCCTGAGAATACCGTCGACTATCCGATCCCAGCCAAAGCTGGGGATTATGTCCCCTATCTCGGGGCTCAGGACCTGAAGGATCTCAACAGCATATCTGTTGCCTAGTGCTTTCAGTTGTTGCTGAAGACGTGATGCGCTCTCACTCTCCTCAGTTCCAGTTGGCATCGCAATCACTCGTCGATACCGAGTGCCAGTATAAAAGTTGTCCACAGAGAATTCTAGCTCATAATACTCGGTCTTTTCATAGTAAGGATGAGCTAGTCGGATTAGAGGTGAATCTGATTGCGATTCTTATCTCGACTCAGAAGTAAGGATGACGAGTCTACAACAGAGGTGGGAACTACACACAAGTACTCCGGCCTCGGTATCTTTTCTCCTGCTGTTGATGCAGTGGAACCAAATCCCACACGTGAACTCAGAAGGTTGGCAGAGCTTGAAGCCATATTTGTCAGGTCCAAGCGGTTGGAGTCGCTGGAGGACGTTCCCTATGTGGTCAATCAGATTCGTGATGGGAACATCGTCTTACTCGACATATCACGACTCAACGACGGCAAAGAACAGACTCACTTGGAACTGAAGCGGATTATCGAGCGAATCCGTGGTGAAACTCGCAGTTACCAAGCAGACATAGCACTTGTAAACGACAGCTGTATTATAGTCGCCCCGTCATTTGTCAGACTCTAAGCCGGACTCGTTGACTACCTGAGCTTGATGCTCTCGGTGACCGTCAGCGCCTTTGTGTCCATGTTTAGTGCCTTGTGAATGGTCGATGCCAAGTTCACACACTTCGTGGCTTCTCCGTGGCACGTCAGTACTCGTTCAGGAGAAGGGCTTACGCGTTTGACGAAGTTGAGTATCTGCTTCCTATCAGAGTGACCTGAGAATCCTTCTACCGTTTCTATGCACATGTTTACAGGCACGACCGTGGTCTGCCCCTCACGGTTACGCATCTGAATCTCCTTCCACCCTTTCTGTATGCGCCGGCCGAGAGTGCCCTCTCCTTGATATGAAACGAAGCAAAGGCAATTCTTCTTGTCTGGGGCCAGAAGCCTGAAGTACTCTACACTGGGGCCTCCCGCTAGCATGCCGGAGGTGGCCATAATCACGCATGGTTCTCCCTCGACTATCTCCTCTCGTTGCTCGGGATTGTCGACTTGCACGAATATCTCATTTAGGAAGGGATTGATTCCTTGGTGGAAAATCATCTCACGAATCTTCTTGCTGAGCGCTTCTGGATGTGTTGTGTGTATCGCCGTAGCTTGTGCAATCATTCCTTCAATATAGATGGGTATCTTGGGAATTCGGTTCTTTGTCACGAGGTCTTCCAGTACGAGCATTATCTCTTGGGCGCGACCCACAGCGAGTACAGGGATGAGGACCTTGCCACCCTGAGCAATTGTCTTCTTGATCACCGAGGCAAATTTACGTTCAACCTCCTGTCTAGGAGGCATCTTGTCCGTAGGATGACCGTACGTACTCTCCACAATGAGGGTTTCGAGCCGAGGGAATGTGAAGGTTGCAGGTTCTAGAAGTCTTGTCCTACCGAATTTGAAGTCGCCAGTATAGGCCAAGTTATACTGTCCATCACCGATGTGAAGGTGAACTATTGCTGATCCGAGAATGTGCCCGGCATTGTGAAGCGTGAGTCTAATGTCTGGTGCAATGTCTGTTACTTCCCCATAATTCAACGCCACAGTGTGAAGTATTGCCTCTTTCACATCCCTGTCCCTATATGGCCTTAGTTTTCCCTCTCTCTCTGCTACATCGAGATAGTCCAATTGAAGAAGCGTTGCAAGGTTTAGTGTTGGTGCAGTCATGTATACTGGTCCTCTATACCCGTATTTGAACAGGAATGGGACCATTCCACAGTGGTCAAGATGCGCATGGGTAGTGATTACGGCATCAAGTTCATCGATGTTGAACTCAGGCATATCGAGGCGTGGAAATGCCTTGGTGGGTGCGCCTACATTTACGCCGCATTCAATCAACACATTGCTCTCGGAGGTCTGTAGGAACATCGCCTGCCGGCCTACCTCTTTGAAGCCACCCAATGCTGTCAACCTAATCCACCCATTGTTTAACAGCGTGCTTCGATGTATCCTCTTTCCGATGTCGCGAAACACCCGGTTTCGATAGGCGGCCTCAGATTGAACGATATAGCGTATCTGTTTGATGAGCTTGCTCTCGATTGGCGGTGTTCGCATTACGCTAGGTCGCCAAAATGTCTGTCTCGTGATCTCTCTCAGTGTTGTGCCGCTTCTACCGATGACGAGACCTGGTTTCTGCGCTTCGATGATGACCTCGCCTCTAGAAACATCGAAGTCTATAGAGGTTATCTCAGCGTCCGCGGGTACAAGCTCTCGCACAGTCTTCTCAGCATCTTCTAGTGGTAGTCTCACTTCCGGCGCCGATCTGACTACTATTCTCTTTCTCATCTTTCTAGCCAAAGCCTTGATTTTGTCTCCGTCGTCCAGGAGTATCTTTGGTGCCTTCGAATAGATCGCAATCTCGGGTCCTTCATACTCGACAGAGGTGACGGCCGCTGAACGAGGCATTGCCTTCTTCACGGTTTCACGAATGTCAATAGATTCTGTGTCTTTCGCAGAAGTCATCTAACGTCACTTCACTGGCCATTGGCCTTCAAGCCCTCTCTGAGTTCTCTTGAAGAGATGAACCCGAAAGGGGAGACTGATTCGGTAGTGTTGCTTGCATACAGCAAGCACAACTAGTCAGGTCACTATTTCTTCCAGATCTTCAGGATTTTCTCCTTCGGGACTTCCTGATAGCCATCCTTGTCAATCACGCTGACAAGAATCGAGTTGCCGGTGGCAGCGTCTCGTTCAATAGCTGTTGCGATAGCGCGCACTGCCAACTCAATTGCTTTCTGTTTGGAGAGGTCGTCAATGTATTCTGCCTCAAGAACACCTAATGCCACAGGAGACCCAGAACCGGTGGCTACATACTTGTCTGAGAGTACCGAGCCAATGAAATCATTGTAGTATACCT
>JBHLOD010000305.1:0-3090 GCA_048940825.1 Promethearchaeota archaeon
GCTCTTACATGAAATGGATTTGTCCAACCCTCATAATTCAATGTCATATCAAATAGAAAGACAAGCATGGTCCCAAAAAAGAGGAAAATAGCAGCATCCACTATAAGTGCGATTTTTGTAAGTTTCTTAATTTCAGTCATTAATTACAGCTCCTTCTGTGCTTCAATCTCCTTTTCTTAAACTGCGCACTGACTTTATGGGATCGAGATACGACTCCATACTTCAGCACTTGTTCTGCAATACGTTTTAGGTATCGCGTATTGCGTATAAAGTAAGGTCGGCATCACTATATATGTGTTGTCTCGTTTCTTAACCAAAGCATTTGACTTGTCGAAATTCTTGAAGGGACGCGTGGTAGATTGGAACCAGTTGGAACTATAACGAAATACTATTCCTTTGTGGATGAGAAAACTAAGTCCATATTGAATTCCCTCATGAAAGACTCTAAGAACTACTTCGATTTCGTAGAACGTCTAAGTGCTTTTGTGCTTGAGAACGAAGTCCCACTCAATTTGGCCTATCTCGCGGCAATTCATGCGTGGTGGTGTAGAGTAGAAAGTATCATAGATGCAATTCAGGACAAGTACAAAGATACTCCGTGTATAAGGCCATGGGCATTTCACCTTGATTCGATGGAGAGAGACCAACTATGGTTCCATGATTCAGTCGTCCACGCCATAGAGGGCTCACTGGACAAATCTATAGCCGATTGGATGGAAGTGGAGCTTCACATTCTTCACGCCTTTTTTCACTATCCCCTAGGTGAGGTTCCAAGTATTCTTGAGCCTACTAGGAAGGCAAAAGCGATGATTGATGCTAATCCTCTTTTAGCCTGCTATGAACCCGCGCTTACAACCTTCGAAGCGTATGCAAAAGCGGCTGAGGAGCAACGGAATGAACCACTTGTGCTGGTCAGGAAGGGCAAAGAACTCGCCCAGAAGTATGACGACCCACTGTACAAGTACATGAACATGCTTTATGAGGGGAATATCCTTAGGTGTGTCAGTGTGCATGACTCAATCATCTTATTCGAAGAGCTCTACAAACTGGCAGAAGACCTAGGAGTACCCAGTCTTATCAGCGAAGTCCTGAACGATTCATCCATTGCATTTGAAACAGTCGGAGAATACGATCTTGCGATTTCTTGTCATAATGAGATTCTGGAGATGGCAGGCGGCAAATGCGTCAGCGACACAACGTATATGCTTCTCTCCCGCTTGTTTAACACATTGAATGATGGTATTCAGGCTCTGGAATGGATTGACCGGGGGTTTGAATGCTGTGGTCCTATTGCAAGTCCACCCTTGTACTACTATAAAGCCTGGTCGTTGGCGCTGCAAGACCGAACTGGTGAAGCTGAGAAACTTATGGAAACAGTCTTCCCTATGATAATGAAAGCTGGCATAGAAGTTCATCTACTCAACTACTATCACATTTCAGGAGTTGTTGAACTAAGAAAGGGCAATCTATTAGCTGCGATGGAGCGTCTCACAAAAGCGTGGGAAATGGCCTTGCGCCTGCCTAGAGGGACAAATCAGAATCGGATTCTCCTTGACTTGGCGCGAGTCGAGATTGCATTAGGAGGTGAATCGACAGATGATGCCAGGGCGCCTGTCCCAGGCAAATGGCTTTCCAAGGTTGAGGACTTTGCATTGGAGAAGGAGTTGCCTGGCCTCCGAATGTACTCCGCATTGCTGAAGTCCGAATTCTACATAGAACATAGTCAGTTCAAAGATGCTCTTGAAACGCTTGAAAGCGCACTCAATATCACTGACTCTCAGGGTGTCAAGACTCTGAGGAGTAGGATTTCTTCTCAAATTAAGGAGATAGGGGTCCTTATTGCGGACAAGAGATTCCTACCCTGACACTGGAAGCTATCTTGGGCGCGTGAAGGAGTTGCTTGGATGAGCTTTCGTTTCATTGCTTTAATCTTCCATCCTCAATCTTCAGCGTAGAGCATCTCTCATCTCTTTCACGAAAGACTCGAACTCGTTCTCTTTGTATACGGAGGGTTGAATGTTTCTGGGATTGATTATCCCATCTCCAAAGCGGTCACCCTCTAGATAACGAGGAAAGAGGTGGATGTGCAGATGAGGGACAGTGTTCCCATGGATCTCATAGTTAATCTTGGCAGCACCAGTGACCTCTTTCAATGCCTTCGCAGCACTCATGATATCCTTGAGGAAAGCAAGCGCTTCCGTATCAGATAATTCGAAGATTTCGACTACATGCTTCTTTGACATGACATAGCAGGTCCCCCAGAGGGGAACGTTTGGGGTTGCCTCAAGCCAAGCATCATCAGTTTCACGAATGGTGACATATTCAGGAGGCATAGGGGCGTTGAGGCAAACAGGACAGTTCTCCGTATCACACCATGACTTCCACTTATCCGGATGCTTCCAAAGATAGCTCATGAACCTAGCAATGATGCTTTGGTTTTGAAGATTTAGTCCCATTCTAGAGATGATTTAGTTGAAGTGAATCAAAGAACGCTGACAAGATTTACCTGTAGTTTCAAGATGGAAGCAATTGTCATGGCGAGAGAGGTTTTCGGACCTGACTATCTGCCCTTCAGAGGAGACAAGCAGATGTAGATTCAGTTTCCAACTTGAGAGAGGTGTCGAGCCTCTCTCACATACTTCTTCTCGGGATCACTCCTCTGAGAATCTGCTATCAAATCCTGTTCAGGGGAAATCTGATTAGGAAGCAGGAGTCCGTTCGAACTTCAAGGGAGATGCGATGAATTGCTAATAGAGATAGGTACGTGGCAGGTTCCAGGTGAGAATAGCAAGAAGCACTTGGAGGTGGCGCGGACTCTTGTAGCAGTGCAAAGGGCCAAGCGAGATGAAATGCTCTACAAGGAGGTCAGATTTTGCACCAGGGTTGATGAAGAAACGTCTGTCGAACACTGGATGTACATAGACTTCTTTGAGAATCTCGAGGATTGCGAAAAACACTGGGACATGCTTGAGAAGGACGAGGAACTCAAAGCAGCCTTGGGGAATGTCATGTCCCAGATTGTTCCAGACTCGCTCAAGACCTCGCGTTGGATCGAAAATGATGAACTAAGACTAGAATGAGTTTCTGTTA
>JBHLOD010000306.1:0-3080 GCA_048940825.1 Promethearchaeota archaeon
ACGGCTACTCCTAAAGCTTGAGACCCCAGAACTTGATGACCTGATCAGCATGCTCTTTGGTATTCACCTTCTCCATTCCCTCAGGCCCGCCGAAGATTCCCTCGACCCTACCTTTCTCATCAATTAGAAATGTGGTTCTCACGATTCCCATGTACTCTTTCCCGTACATTTTCTTTTTCTGATAGACGTCGTAGAGCTTGGCAATCTCATACTTCTCGTCCATTAGCAACGGAAACGGAAGGTTGTTCTTCTCCTTGAAGCTCTGATGAGACTTCTCGGTCCCACCAGACACTCCAAACACAGGAATATCATTTCCTTGGAAGACATCATAGCTGTCCCTAATGGAACAAGCCTCGGCCTTGCAGCCCGTTGTATTGTCCTTTGGATAGAAGTAGAGGAAGACTTTCTTCCCCTTGTGGTCGCTCAGCCTGAATGGACTCCCACTCTCGGTTGCAGTTTCGAAATCTGGTGCAATATCACCTTTCTTTATCATTTTCTTTTTCTCCCTCACCGGATTAACTATTGTGAAAACAACTGGTGTTTAGGCGATTCGGCTAATATACATTTCCCTATGTCCAAGCTGACTGTCCCGCTGGTCCCACTCAGGAACGCTTAAAGAGCAGTCAGTTGGATTTGTGAGAGTCGGTGGAGAGATGACACAGAGCCCCGTGAAGTATAGGTCGATCACAATCTTTCAGCTCCTGATGGGGGTCTTTTTGGCCCTGAACATAGTGACGGGGATTGCTATTGCACAGGCCTGCCTACCACTACCGTTCGACATCTGGTTCACGCTTCTACCCTTCCTGGTCGTTCCCATTCTGATGGCTGTCGTGGCATTCGCCATCGGGTATGTGGCGAAGAAGAAATCTGTTGAGTATACTGCTCCTGACTGGGACTACAAGCCTGTTCAATTCAGAGTCGAGGATGTCAGACAGCTCATCAAAGACCATCATAGGAAATATCTACTCCTTGAATCGAGGAGCAACTACTGGTTCTTCCACATTCCGATAATCGTCATCGTCTTCATCTATGCTCTGCCATTCTATGTATCGTTACAGAATCCATCGTTCTTGTTTCTCGCCCAGTGGATACTACCTGTCTTACTTGCGCTGAATCACATAGTTGCCGCTGCTGGAGCATTTCTTGCGACTTCCAATGACGCATCTGAAGACTTTACGCTTCCATTGATTCGAGAAGCTTTGTGGTTGGCAAAAGAGCAGGCCAGGGCAAAGGGCGTATCACAATGCAGGGTGGTCATGAATCAGGCCGAACTTGGTGGCTTCAGGGTGTACAAAGAACCTCGAGTGATTCTGAGGATTAGAGGCTTCGAGAAGAGTGCATACATCGAATCATGGTCCGAGGATCTGAAGGCGATTACCAAACTCTTCTGTCGTCTGCACGAAACTGATATTCATGGGCAGATTATCTGGTGGTGGCAGTCATGGGACCGCAATTTCAGGAAATACACAAGTTCTGATGACGAAGGGTACTATGTACGCCAACCGATTCCGTCCCAAGCAAAGGAGCTGGGCGTTCGGGACGCTCTTGACGTTACAGAGAATGCCATTGCCATCCTGCTGCTTGAGATTATCCGCCTAGAGGGAGAGAGTGAACTCGCCTCATCGATTATCTCTGAGTTGGGTGTCGACTAGGCTTACCACAAGGTCTATGTTGTTGTAGGGGCTCGACCGAAGGGAGGGTTGCACTTGTCAGATACTGTGGTGACCTACAAGCCCATGCTTCCCCTCTACATTCTGCTCTTCGCTCTCCTAGTTGCATGGACCTTCTTGGCTGTTGAGGTTGCACAGTATTCCATTGTGACTGCAATTACGACGCCAACAGTCTGGATATCCTCCTCAATCACCGTATTACTCTCACTCACGCCGTTCGTTCTCGCAATTGCAGCGTGGATCAAGAGTAGAGTTACGTACGACGCACCCGATTGGGACTTTCAAATCAGAGAGATTGCCTACGACGAGTTTGACCATATGATGAAGGACTACGCAAAGGGCTACGCGCATATCGTCTCTAGAATGGACCCAATCCTGCTCTTAGTAGTTATTCTCTCTTTCCTCCTATCATGTGGACTGCCACTTCTGATTCTCTCGCTGTCCATATTGTTGGCTGCACATGTACCATATCTCTTCGGAGCATTAGTGCTAGTCTATGGTCTGGCTCTGGCCGTGTTTATTCATAGAATTGCCAGGAATAGTGCTAGCGACGATTTCCCACTCCACTCCAAAAGTCCAATTCGAGCAGCTATCCAGACCCTCTCAGCAACTCCTGGAGTCTCATGGGCTGGCGTGAGACTTTCAATTGGTGAGGCAGGCGGCTATTACACAATTCGCAACCCAACTCCTGTGGCCCGCATTGAGGCTATCGAGGGTTCTGTTCAGATAGAGATGAAGGTTGACAGTCTAGGGCGATTATCCATCGGAGCCGCAACTGTGGTCGGGGGTGATCAGAGTGAAGACAAGAGCAAGGAAATCCATCTGGACCCGACTACCGCCGTTGAACAACTAGCAAATCTCGTCAAGTGGAGCGTGGCCACATATGTGGAGGAGCATGGTAGCAACGAGTTCGTTGAAGAGCTCATGGAGGGGTTAGGATTCAAGAGGGATGCCTCCTGACACAGGTCAGAAACGATGTGCTTATCTCAATCTGTTTGTAGGGTGAAACAAGAGTGAGTGATAGACCTTGAGTGGAGATACTATTGTTGACTACTCTCGTCAGGGAAGAGTCAATCTGGCCTTCGCCGCTATTCTTATTGTCTGTGTAGCATTCGCGGTGTTTCGCAGAGTCACAACTTCGGACATCAATTCTGTGGTTGTAGAACTCTATATAGTCCTGCCAGTCGTTTTGATGCTAACGTCAGTCATGATTGGAGCACTGTCAAAACGAGCAATCGACTATGTTCAGGATGAATGGGAAGAAAGGAAAATCTGGGTCAGTTTCTCAGACTACGAGAAGATGGTGGAGGAATACGAAGACGCATACGGTCATTTGTACGGCAACCCTGGAGGGTGTGCATGGATCTTCTGCATGCTGCCTCTGGCGTTTGCTTTCGGGTTTCTTTCCTC
>JBHLOD010000307.1:0-3075 GCA_048940825.1 Promethearchaeota archaeon
GACTGCTGGGCACCATGGTGCAAGCCATGCAAGGATCTCGCTCCGATTCTTGAGAGCCTTGAGGAATTCCATGCTAACAACCCAGACGTTTCCTTTGTCAAGATAGATGTCCAGAAGTATCATGAATATGGGAGAGAGCATGACATCATGGCCATACCATGTGTTCTGGTCTTCTACGAAGGTGAGCCAGCTCTCTTCGAGGATCCTAGTGGTCGAATGGGAAACAAGAAGACAGACCGTCTGATTGGGCTGAGACCCCGAGAACACTATGAATCTGTCATAGGCCACCTTCTTCAGACATAGGCCATTCCGAGCAGTTCACCTGATGTTTTATATTCCTCCACAGTACAACGAGCTAAGACCAGAGTTTAGTGAGGTAGTAACAATGCCAATTCTTCCCTTCGGAGATAAGAGCCCAAAGATTGACGCGAAGGCGTACATAAGCCCACAAGCGACCATAGTCGGAGATGTAGAGATTGGAGACGGGGCTAGTGTGTGGCCAGGAGCCGTGATAAGAGGCGATCAGGCATCTGTTCGCATAGGCGAGAATACTTGCATTCAAGATAGCGTTGTGGTCCACGCACACACGGATGACAATCCTGCCATCATAGGGAATCTCAGTGTCGTGGGTAGTGCCTCCGTCATCCATGGAGTGTATATTGGCGACTCTGCGAACATCGGAGAGGGATGCGTCGTCTTTGATGGGGCCACGCTTGGTGAGGGCATTATGCTGGCGCCTGGTAGTATAGTGCCACCCAACATTGTCATACCTCCAAGAAGCCTCAACTCGGGAGTCCCAGCATCTCAGATACGAGAACTCTCTAGAGAAGAGGTAGAGAAACAGACCCTTAGAGCAGAAGCAATAGCTCAGGTGTTCCAGAAGCTGAAGAGGTGGCAGGGAGCACCGTAAATCAGATGGTTTCCCTTGCTACGTTTGAGAGGCTCTCTAGTCCATCTTCCGAAACAACAAAGAGATCTGAAATCTTCATGGCCCCCGTCTTTGGGGAGTAGACTGAGGGATTCAGTGAGAAGACCATTCCTTCCCTAAGCGAACTATCGCTATCTGAGTGAATCAGAGGGGGCTCTCTGAGGTCCAAGCCTATCGAGTTTCCAACGGTCCCTTGAAGACTTTCTGCTGGTATCTTCTTCCCTGTTTTCTTCATAATCTTTCCATGAACTACTGACAATCTTGTGCCCGGCTTCATCACTTTCTCAGCAATCTTGTATACCTGGAGGAGTCCCTCGAATGCCCTCAGTTGAGTCTTGTTGGGTTGGCCTGTGTGTAGAGTCCTTGCAACTTCAGCGAAGTAGCCGGACTCACTAACTGTGACATCGATTGTCACAAGAGAATCACCAGCAATCCTCTCTCCACTTGGTTGGGCAAAGGGGAACCTTGCATGGTCGCCTGACAACACTGCAGCCCGGATTCCTCTGAGCTGGCCCCCAGCGGCTCTCATCGCAGACTCAACCTCAATCGACGCATCAACCTCAAGAGTCCCCGGATGCACAATCTCGAGGGCGGTTCTAACTCCAATCTCAGCTATCCCTACAGACTTTCGAATGGCCTCTATCTCTGCTTCATCCTTGATCTGCCTGAGCTTCCACAAGATAGATGATGCACCCTTGAACCCTGCGCTAGGAAGTCTCCCCCTGAGATAGTCCAGTTCTTTGATTGAGATACGTTCTTGCTGCAAGCCAATTACGCCAGAATCAGTCCCGAGTTCCTCCAAAGTCGTTGCCACTCTGTCCCAGAATGATTCGCCACGATCGTAGCCCAACTCACCATTGGGTTCAATATCTGTTCGTTGGACCGTGGCCATCAACGAGATATGCCCAAGGGCATCATGCTGTAGTCCTGACATTATCAACTGGGGCTGGTTTCCTTCCACTATCACGCAGCCAAACGGCATAGAGCTTGTAGGACTTTCATATCCAGTGAAGTACTGAACGTCCGGCCTTCTAGTCAAGACCAGGGCCTCTATTGCCTCCTTCTTCATGGAACGATAAGCTCTCTCAAGTCGTCTAGGTGTAAACTGCAAGCAAGCCATCTCGGGTGAGTCAGAACCGGCATTCTTGTCGAATTATCCGCTCATTTAAGCATAATGTCGATGTGAAATAGGATAGATAATGGCGGGACCGCCCGGATTCGAACCGGGGATATCCAACTCCGCAGGCTGGCGCCTTATCCATGCTAGACTACGGCCCCATTGAGGCGGGAGCCCGGTCGGCTTATAGACTCTTCGTTGAGATGGAGTACAAGTAGCTGGTTGGCCTTTCAAGAGAGTGGGACTTCTAGCGCTTTGACAACTGCCTTGCCCTCTCGTTTTGTGACTCGCAGAGTGACAGAAGATGTCTGTAGAATGAAACTCTCACCCTCATCCAGAACATCCATCACAGTGCGTCCCATGGGCCCATTCAGGTAATGAGTGAATCTGCTGACAATCCGTTCAGTCGGTGAGGAGAACTTGTTCATCATACTCATGTTGTTTGACCTCTTGTCAGAAGCGAGTGCTCTGACAGGTCTTTTAAACTCAGATTGAACTCACCACCCCGAGAATCGACCGAGAATGATGGCGGGACCGGCCGGATTTGAACCGGCGATACCCAACTCCGGAGGCTGGTGCCTTATCCATGCTAGACTACGGCCCCAAGCATCCACGATTTGCAGTTCTTTAAAGATTTGCCCAAGATTCAGCTTGTGATTATTGCAGGATCAATCAACCACCAAGAGCCCCGTTTGCCCTTGATCTCCCCCTTCTCGAAAGAGAGTATAGGCTTACCAAGAATCTCTTGGGCACGTTCGTTCAACTTTGCGATGCGAACATGGATGGTCTTGCGTTTCTCCCGATCTTTGAGTAGACTGGCAGCAAGTTCGGGTGTGGAGGCCCCTTGATATTGGAGCAAATAAGCTAGAATGTTCCTGTCGAGATCGTCTCGACATATTTGAGCAGTTGTGACGTCATTTAGCCCACTATAGAAGACACTTGTTGACCTTACTTCTTCGAGATGCTCAACGCGAGCTCTGAGTTGCTCAACCTCCTCAGCAAGCTCGTGTACAATGGGAGGGATTTCCTT
>JBHLOD010000308.1:0-3074 GCA_048940825.1 Promethearchaeota archaeon
AATGATAGCTGATGTCGCACCCTCGCGGTCAATCGTCACGGTCTTTTACACGTCCTTTCAGGGTCTAGTACTCGGTTTCATGACTTTCTCTCTTATTAAAACATTCTGTCGTAAATCCCCTCCTATGATGCCCCCGTCATACATCATAGTGCCACTCGACCTCGGCCTTTCAACGGTGCGCAATGTATAATTGAAACCTCTGAAATTGTCGAAACGGAGTCTTTGCCGTATGAATCCTCGTCTTTCTCAGCTTCTCGGGCTGATATTGGTGGTTGTAAGTGGAGCCATGACCTATCTCGTCTTTGTGTCGACAGTGGATGTTGGCGGCACACTTGAGTTAATGATTACATCTGGAATCATCGCGTGGGCAATCTTGGGTCTCCCCGAGCTTGCAATTGGACTTTGGCTGCTGATAAGGGGCTCACGAGCCGCACGAGTTGGTGATTTGGCTGAGAAACTGATACCGATCGTTCAGCGCGAAGGAAGGATTGGTGTGGACGCGCTGGCACGCGAACTTGCGGTTTCTCCTACCGACGCTATGGACGCAGCTGAGAAACTCGCGAGGCGCAGATTGCCTTTGGTTTATCTCGACAGAAGAGCCAACGAGATTGTCAGCCCGGGGGCTGTGTCACTTGAGGAGAGCCTATTGCACTTGCTTCATGCGCAGAGAAGGATGACCTTCGACCAGATCTCTAGTGTCACTAACGCAAGTGACAACCAGATAGTGGAGGCCTTAGAGAAACTCTCACAAGATGGAAAGTTCCGTGGGACAATTGACAAGAATTCGCGTGTCGCCTTCACATCTGAGGCAGTTGAGCAGCTGCCCAAAGCTCTTACTGCCTGCAAGAACTGTGGTGCCAGGCTGCCTTTTCCAATCCTGCCCGGCGAGGAAGAGTACTGTCCGTATTGTGGTCACTTCAACGTGAACCGACTTGAAAAGTGAGGCTGATAGCTACGTCCCAGTTGCTACGTGACAACTCTCCGCCGATACACGTTCCAAATGTCTATGACTTCGGCACCACTGGTAACGTAGTACTCATCCGTCAGGTTGGCGGTCAGGCATGAGTGATTGGGGAGTATCCTCAGTCTCGACCCAGGTTTTGCCTTCTTCACAGATGAATCGGATCCCAGAGCGACCTTGCCGTGTTCTTGAGAGAGGGTTGTGATTGTCGTGCTCTTCGCAAAATCTCCTTCCTCGTAGTCTGAAAACACCTTGCCGTATCCGCAATCTGGGTGGATATGTTTGGGTCCCGGATCCATAGATAGAACTGTTGCCCCTGCATCCACGACTAGTCTGTCTTTGAAGGATCCAATCACACTCGCCAGCACTGTGAGTGCACAATTGTAGGCCCTGCATATACCCAGGGCGACCTGAGTATAGTCGAAGAAGACATAGTTTCCAGGACGAACTTCGGTTATTCCGTCTGGAATCACATCGCGGACCATCATTGTAGGAGTAGAACCTATGCTTATCGTTTCGGGAGCCAGATTCGGATTCTCCTTTCTGAGCAGACTCGCAAAACGAAGAACCGCCTCGCTCTCTTCGTCTGCGGCCTTGATTATCTCCTCTTCTGATGTTGCGGAGTAAGAGTGGCCTCCATGAGTTAGGAGGCCAGCAAATCGCAGCCTGCGGGCCTTGCTTATTCTTTCGACCAGTCGGATTGAGGAACGCTTGCTAGGATCAACACCGCTTCTACCGTACGCACAGTCAACTTTGACCAGCACATCGAGTTCCATCTTGGTCCTCTTGAGAGCTGAGATAAGATGGCTCACTGTGGCAGAGTGATCTACGAGAATCTTGAGGTCCGCTCGCACAGCCAGCTGCTTTATTGCGGGTATCTTGTCCTGTGCCAGAGGTACTGCTAGAGTGATATTCTTGAAACCATTCCTGGCAAAATGCTGTGCTTCTCCTATGGTTGACGCTGCTATGCCTACTGCTCCAAAGTTCTTCTGGAGCTCTGCGATTTCAAGACATTTGTGAGTCTTGATGTGTGGGCGAAGAGAAACACCATTGTCTCGTGCCCTAGCTGACATGAACCTGATGTTGGCCTTCAGTCTGTCATAATCTACAAGAGTCGCCGGAGTCATCAGGTCCGAAACACGCATGGGAATCCCATGTATGAATCACTAAAAAACCGTTGTTGCGCTATTGTGGTTTGCCATCAGGTGATTCCTCGCTGGTCTCCTCTAATTCTCCGTCGAAGACTCAACCTTATCTCGTCTAGCTTGCTCGCCATTTTGCTCTTCTTCGGCCAATAGTCCTTGATTTCCTCGAAACCATGAACATCCCAATAGAGAGGACAGGCACCGGTACAGTAGTCAAAGTGCTTGCACACTTTGCAACCCTCAGGTGCAAAATCCTTGGCGCGCCAAAAATTGGCGGCCCTGTTATACCAGACCTTCTCAAATCCGTCCTGCAGCAGATTCCCTACCGACACGCTGAAGCTCGAGCAAGGGAGCAGTCCGCCCTCTGCATCAACTGAGAGCAAGCCATCACAGCACGCGCAGCTTTTTGCACCGAGTCCGTGGGCAATAGGGTTGAACAGACAGACTGGTGTGGGTGCATACCAGACGAACTGGATTCCCTTCCTGTTAGCCCTCCTCTTCACACGCCTCACTATGTCGCCAATTTCCGCATATGTGATCTGAAGCTCGTCGCGTAGCTTGGCAGCCGTTCCTGTGTATATCACCATGTTCATACTGAAGTATGACAGGCGAATGTCATCAGCCAAGAAGTCAACCAGCGCCTCGAGATGCTCAACGTTGGGCCTGCATATAGTTGTGTTACAGTGAGTGTAGATGTCGGTTTCTCTCAGATTTCTTATCCCTTGGACGGTCTGCCCAAAGGAACCGGATACACCGATTATGTGGTCGTGCATATCAGCTGTGGGTCCTTCGATTGATACTTGGGCACTGTTCAGTCCGGCCTCCACCAGTTTCTGTACGAAGTCCTTGTCTGCGCATCTTCGTCCATTTGTGATGAGATTGACACGGAGCCCCTTCCCTCGGGCATAGGTAATCAGCTCGAACAAGTCTTCTCGAAGTGTTGGCTCACCTCCAGTGAACGAAAGACT
>JBHLOD010000309.1:0-1311 GCA_048940825.1 Promethearchaeota archaeon
TGATAATCATCGCAATCATCGCTATTCCGATACTGGTCGGAGTCCTGATGCTCATTGGAGCGATTGTCATTATCCCCATACTCTTCTACGCTGGCTTGGTAGGAGTCACCGTTGAGGCTGTTCGAATAATCAGAAAGACAGACTTCATGTCTCTGGAGCGAGCTCGGGAGAAGGTCCTTGTCGAGGGCCGCCCGGTAGAGGTGAAGGACTCGGTTGTGCGAGAAGAAGCCCGGCCCTGGGAGGAGCAGGTCTGGCGTGTCCAACAAACAGAAAGAGAGCGAGAAAGGTCTCGAATCTTGCAACAACAGGAGAGGCGATGGTAATGGCTTCTGCAGTTGAACACATACTCTGTCCTGTCTGCGGAGGGCACGTTTCAGTTGAGCATGCAGACAAGGTCAACCGCTGCGAATACTGTGCTAGTCCGGTCTTGGGTCCAAGTCAGAGCAGAAACTGTGTGAATCACGATTCGACCCTTGCAAAGGCCTCATGTCATGTCTGTGGGGATCTCATATGTGAGGACTGCATGCAGGTTCGAATTGGCGATTACGGTGGGAAGCTGTTCACGGTTGTCCACTGTGAGAGGCCCGAATGCAAAATGCAAAGCGAATGGGCGAAGCCTCTGAATCGTGAGTTCCAGAAGCTGACGAATTTCGATTGGTCTGATAGGACTGACAATATCATTCTCAGGGTCACCGGTCTGGGAGCCATTCTGATGATGCTCTTTGAGCTATTCTTCATCATAGCGATGATCTGGATCCAGTACTTCACACTTTGGGGGCTCGCGGATCCATCACCAATAGGGTTCATCTTTCTCCGGGGCGACCTCACAGTTATCCTGAGTATTCTCGGGAATGTTATGTCAGCAATCATCCTACAGACGGCTCTGCAGGTGTATGTCCATGAAAGACAGCTTGCATCTGGAGCCTTTCTCCTGGTCTTCCTCATAGTCGAGGTAATCTTTTTGCTAGCCAGAGGAATCTTCTTCAACTTACTATCTGTTCCTCAGGCGTGGCTTCTTCCATTCCTGTTGATTTCGTTTGGCGTGGCCACGCTGATGCTATTCGTAGGTTCTCTGGCTGCCATCGGAGTCGGTTGGAAGAAGCGGAATCAGATTGAGGATGCCAAGATTCGTCTGGGTCTTGAATGATACCGTGTCAACAAAGGATGGCATAATTCACATTACTTACCATCTTCAATATCAAACAGGTCAATGAATCTGAACCTGTCGACATCGACGAGTCCCTTGTCTGTGATCTTCAGCTTTGGGATCACTGGGAGTGATAGGAATGCCATAGTCATGAACGGCTCACT
>JBHLOD010000309.1:1411-3051 GCA_048940825.1 Promethearchaeota archaeon
GAGTCGAGAACAACAAGGTCGGCGTGATATCCTGGTGCGACGGCACCTCGATGATGCAGTCCATAGTGCCTAGCTGTGGAGATGGTGGCCACCTTTATTGCCAGGACCGGATCCACACCATGTGCGACTGCTTCTCTCACCACATAGTCGATATGTCCTTCCTCAATAAGGTCGAGCGTGTTGCGGTCATCAGTGACAAAGCTGCAAAACATGGCCGTATGCGGCTCTATGAGCCCTGCAAGACTCTTCAGGTCCTTTGCTGTCGATCCTTCTCGAATGTGAATGTGCATTCCCACGCCGAGTTTCTCTCTAGCCTCTTCCAAAGACGTGCATTCGTGGTCGGAAGTCACCTTTGCGGATGCATAGGCGTTGAGTTCCATTCCTGTCAGACCCGGTGCATGACCGTCAATCTTCTTTCCTATTTCGAGAGTCACTCTGATCTTCTCTAGAATATCCGGGTCTCTGTATACAACTCCTGGATAGTTCATTGCCTCTGCAAGACCTAGCACGTTGTGCTCAGTCAAGAGGGGTCTGATGTCAAGAAAGTCCAATGCCACGCCGTTAGTTTCAAGATTGGTGGACGGCACACAAGAAGGAAGCATGACATAGAACTGTAGTGGACCCCCCCTCATCGATTTGGACATATACATTATGCCTTCCATGCCTAAGACATTGGCTATCTCATGTGGATCGGCAACGACGGCTCCTGTCCCTCGGGGTACGACTGCTCTTGCATATTGAAGCGGCATTACCATCGAGGACTCCACGTGAACATGACCATCGATGAAGGAGGGTGCTACATATTTGCCCTTGAGGTCGATAACATTGCTGCCCACGTAATTGCCGATGCCAGCTATATAGCCGCTATGGATAGCTAGGTTTCCTTTCTCTATGTCCCCCGTGAATACGTTTACAACTGATGCATTCTTGAGGACGAGATCGGCACGAGTACGTCCAGCGGCGACGTCAATCATTTGATCCAGTGGATAGTCCAGACGAGGCGCAAACATGGATTGTCACTCCCGAAAGAAAATGGATACAGTGATGAAAAGGCTTTCCCAACTCCAGGCATGGAGCGCTCCCTCTTGTCCTGCTCTTCCTGTATCCGGACACATGTAACGGAAATTGGCTACAGTAAGGTGAATATCGTGACTGACCACGGAATCAAGTTCAAGCTATGTGAGGCAAAGCTCCATTCAGAGAGCGAACTACAGAAGCACATCAAGGAAACTCATCCTGAAGCAGCCATAGATATGTAGTGCATCCTTTGTGAAATAGTAACATTGCAGGAACTTCCACCACTTTCAACCGAAGCTCCCGTGACTTCTAGCGGGAGTCTGGGTTTGCGCTTCATTTTTAACCTCAAATGCTCCGGAGCCAGCTTGAGAACTGAACGTTGGTCGGCTGCCCATTCAGGACTCAACACGTCTTAGGAGATACGACGTATTGTCGTGGTTCCAGAAACACCCAATCAGGAAGGACTCAAAGAGCATAGCCCTTCTTGCCGTCTTCGTTGCGATGGTGGTTGCCCTAGAGGTCTACCCAATACTAGGTGTGACCGACATTGGTATCCCAGGTGATTTCACAATCGACTGGACAGGGATTCCCATCGTGATTGTCTTTCTGGGTTTGGGAATCGT
>JBHLOD010000310.1:0-3049 GCA_048940825.1 Promethearchaeota archaeon
CATAGTCAAACTCACTTAGATAGCCAAGTGTGCATGCCCAGAATGGGCCTCTGATATCCATGTAAGTTCCTATTGGCTCGAACACCAAGAAGTCTATTGAGAAGGGGAGGAGAAGCGAACATACTCCTATGATAGATCCTATCAAAGCTCCCTTGCTTGGCAATCGCCCTCGAGAAATCCCCATATCCAGTTTCGGAAAGATGACCTTCTGCGCCCCGTCAAAGTTGAGTGTTGAGCCCTCTCTTGTGAAGAATGGTATGAAGACAAAGATTACTAGAATCCACGAAGTCACGAATTCCAGCGAACTTGGATAGTAAAGCCAAGGATCTACTGGCATCAGCGGAATGAGTAATATCAACATTGACTCCAACACAAGCGTGAAGAGTGTGGTTAGCAGGAGGAGTCCCAGGGTGCTCTTCTCACCTGTTTGAGCAGTCAACAAGTAGTTGAAAAGAATACCCGGACAGCATAGGACAAGCACACTCAAGATGACCCGTGCGTCGGGAGTGGCAAAGCCGGGATATGGGGGCGGCACAGGATATGAGCTTCCCTGCAACAAGAAGAGCGTTGAGCTATAGAACCAGTTGTAACCAATCTCTGATGAATAGGTCACTATCGCGATAGGCATTGACATGACTACAAGCAACTTGGCAACCGTCTTCAGCCAGAAGCTCTTGTTCAACTTTCTCCTCTCTCTTCTCTGCACAAAGGAATACTCCCTTCAATTCCAATAAGAATGTCGCTGCAGAAACGAGGTTTGTGTATCTAATGCTTCTGTTCATTGAGCAGGGTTATAAAGCACTGAATCTTCCGAAGATTCGGTGAGTGCAGGAAAATGCTGCAGAATCCTCCAGACTTCCTGGTAGACCCCATCGGCTACATTCAGTTCTATCTGGAACTCTATGCACCATATATACTGCTGGTTGTGGCTCTACTAGTTTTGGTGGTGCTATACTTCGTGGTGACACGACTTGCCAAGAGGTCTCTCGTAAGTATTGGCATGGGTCAGGAGGCGACCACAGGGATTGTCTTGATTCTCAGACTTGTATTCTTCATCGCTGCAGTCATGTTGTTGGTTAGCTACTTTGAGGCCAACTACGCAGCAATCCTATCTGCTTCAGCAATCTTTGGAACAGCCCTTGGTCTTGCGTTCTCAACGGCATTAAGCAACATTGTCAGTGGGTTGTATGTGCTGGCAGCCAGACCTTTCAGAGTGGGTGATTACGTAAGGATAGGAGACGTTGAGGGGATTGTACGGGAAATCACGCTAAATTACACACGGGTTCTACTCTCTGACGAGTCAAGGCAGCTTGTTCCCAACAGCAAGGTTGTAACAAGCCAAGTCACCAACTTCAGAATAGATTTGTCCGCGTATGTCAAGCAAAAGGAGGAGGAAGCAACCCAGAAGGCCGAACGCAATCATTCCTACAGAGAGACTCTTGACGATGCTTGGCATCAGCTCAGGATGCTCACCAAGGACGAGGAGGCATACAGATACACCTTCGACCTGAACATCCATATGAGCCAGAACATGGCAAAAATGATGGAAACATTCGATCAGGTTTGTGATAGATGGTCACAGGTTTTCATGACACGTCCAACCTACATGGTCTGGGCTAAGCCAACGGCTGCAATTACGTTCAGGTTTGCATTTATCGTTTCAGACCCCATGATTATCGTAGAGCGAAGTTCCGAATTCATGAGAGACCTCCTCCAAGACTACTGCGAGCCCCTAGCTCCCTAAATCAGAGTAGCATGATTACGTGTCAGGGGGTATGTTCTAGCCAAAGAAAAGTAGGTTGGGGTACGTGAAGTACCCCCAAAAAGCTCGATGTTTCTTCTAGTATCGTCTTCCGCCGCCGCGGCCTCGTCCGCCATAGCGGTCTCCACCATAGCCACCGCGTCCGCCGTAGCCTCTCTGCGGTCTTTCATGCTCCGCAGCTGACAAGTCGTTCTCGGTGTCAACTTCCTCGATTTCTTCCTCCGCATCACTGACGACACCGTATCGTCCAATGTTGAGTCGCAAATGTCGCTGGAATAGTCCAGTGTAGCCGTTTTCTAGCTTGTACGTCTTTCCAACCTCAATTTGCTCGATTGTATCATCCCAAAGGGGAATCACAACTGTGCCACTTGAGTCTCCAACAACAGTGTCTGCAACGCGGTGTGTAGCTCCATCATGCCGGGATGTCACTTCACGAGTTTCGCCTTTCTCAAGGACTTTGAAGGAGATGGTGAGATTCTTCATTCTGGGCCTCAGTTCGGAGACCGTCGCAAGAACAGGTTCGGGTTCAGTCATCATGGTTCACTCAGTTAGAGTATAACAGGTGTGCAAAACGAGAATGAGTCATCCGGGAATCGCCCGGGGGGTCGGGTACGCATTCGTAGGAGACGACGATGCTCGTCTTACCTGCAGTTTCAGACAGATTCCATTTGCTAATAAAGGTGTCCAGAGCGGCCTAGATCGATTCAAGAATCTATGATGTGTACCTTGGGATGTTGTCTCTAAACCAAGGCGGGACCTTGGCATCATCGACTTTGTCTGAAGTTGGCATGTATGGTTTGATGTCGACCACTGGAGTACCGTCAAAGGCATCTATCTGGTCGAGATAGATACGCTGCTGGTCATTATCTACCTTGGTGATGGCAACAATTGAGTGACCGATAGGTGTAGGCCTGGCAGGAGATCTGCTGGCAAATACCCCTGAAAGCTCAGCGTCTTCCTGAGGAGGGTAGTCACTCAGGTTCGATCGGCTCTCAGAACTGTCACGACCTGTAATCCACCATAGCACGATAATGTGGGAAAAAGTGTCGATGTTGATAGTAGCTTCCCAGAACTGTCTCTCGATTTCGATGTATATCTCGCCGGTTTCCGGCTTTCGCACATATCCAACCACAGTTGCCCTTGGTTCCAACTTAACTTCACCGTGACGCTCTCTATGTCAGTACTTCTCCCCTGTGAAATGGGATATATGTAGTGTTTCATCAGCGAAACGAGCACATTTGCTCAGACAATCCAGCTTAAGAGTCAGCAGGCAGAAGGAACTCCATG
>JBHLOD010000010.1:0-11293 GCA_048940825.1 Promethearchaeota archaeon
GTTCAGTTTTAACCTTATGACTGACGAAACATTGACTCCTAGGATAACGATTCCAGTTCGCTACCAGAATGATAACAACTGGGTTCTGTTTGATGCTGATACTGGCGTCTACAGAACGGGATACTACATCTTTGTTTCCTATGGCGGTTGGCATGAGCTGGCTGGAGTTAGTGAAATGATAAGCACGGACACCTGGCACACTATGAGAATAGTCCTAGACGGATGGGACTACGAAATGTGGGTCGATGGGGTCCTGAAGCTTACTGCAACCGATCATACAGAGGCCTTCGCGTCGGGTGAGATTGGGCTTGGTGTCTATCGAAACACTCACGCCCACTTTGACGACGTGACGCTGCTTGGAGCAACAGGGCTTGGTCAGAGCTGGATTGACGATGGACCTTGGTACACTGAAACTAGGACCATTGCAGGAACAGTATCGTCACTGGACGGTGGTCCGATTGAAGGATCCATGACCATTGAGAGCACTTCTACACTGAATGCAGTCACGGGAGAAGGAAGCAGTTCGGGCACCTTTGAATTCACAAACGCAGCTAGCACAGGAGGATTCAGCGGGGTCATCCAAGCAGACAACACCAACTTCGGAGTCCTGGATGGCACGTTTGTCAGCGATGCGGCAACTGGAATCTACATGGACAGAACCGTGGAAGGAACATTCAACGGATACTTTTACGAGTCAGTTCCAGGTGCCGGATATGACAGCTTCCATGCCACAATCGTGGGCATACCTGCTGACAATGAAGTACTGGTCAGATACGACGGGAGCGTTCCAGGTCTGGCCTACGTTTTCGGTCCAGATTTCCTACTACTTGACAATGACGCAGGAGTGTTCGACGGGGATTGCGCAGTGCTTCAAATACCGGAAGGAATGATCTTGGATATCTACTGCAGTGCCAGAGGCAAACCTGGTGGATGCATGACGTGGGGCAGCGACCATGTTCGCGAAGACGTTCCTGCTGGCAAGCCCACTTGGCACCAACATTCACCTAACGACTTTGACCTGAGAAACTTCTTGTGGCGTTTCACGCTAGGAGAGTTCGGGCCCCAGTTCGGACCCTTTCCAATAACGAGTGATGGATGCACCATATTGGCGACTAGGTGGTATCCGCAGGAGATAGTCTACCCCTACGACTGGATTATTGTTCCTCTGTACAACTGGTACAACGGTAAGGCCGCCCCCTACGACCCGAATGCTTACCATCCAATGACAGAGGAATGGTATGTAGGGATAATGTCATTCAAGGCCTCCCCCGGGAGTGTAAGGGTGGACATAGCCTTGTTTGAAGGAAAACCATCAACAACCTACGATGTCCTGCTCTGGTACAACTACCATCTACCAGGACAAGGCTACTGGATCATAGGAACCCTAACTACGATCGGCTCTGGCAGTGGTTCGACAGGTACGACAGGGATCAGCCACACATTGACCACCGGGACCTATGTCTTGGGTATCGATTTAAGATGGGACGATGGAACAAGCCATCAAGAGATACTGAGTGCTGGTAGTGGAGTACTTGGTCTACAGAACTCGGTGACTATTCCTTAGCATGATTCCGCAAGAGGGTCACCGTGCCCTCTTGACCTGTTTACCAATCGCGGCAAAGGACATCCCAATAGTCCTGCCACTGAATGACTCCGGGTAACATCTCACAAGACACACCATACAACAAGATGCTGCACCTCGCAATGTCATGGAATGAAGGGAGTTATCTATGTCAGAGCATAAACAGAAACCGAAGACAAAATGAGAATAACATTGAAGGCTCATCATCCCTTCTCTCTCTATTCTACAGTGAGATCACACGGCTGGTGGCAGCTGACCCCGTTCTCATTTGAAGAAGACCCTCCAGTTCTCAACTACAATCTACAGCTGGTTTCGGATAGAGTCGTGGGATTAAGTATCAGCGAAACCACCGAGGGCGTTCGTGTTGAAACAGAAAGCAGAATGACCCCAGAAGAGAAGAGAGAAGTAAGGGAAGTTGTCACTTGGATGCTTGGACTAGACCTAGACTTCTCGTCTTTCTATACGCTAGCACGGAACGAGCCGAAGCTGGCACGCATGGAGGAGAAGGCCCAGGGCCGGGTGCTTCGATCCCCCACGCTCTTCGAAGACACAACCAAGACAATACTGACGACAAACACCCTGTGGGCTGCCACAATACGTATGAATGAGAACCTGATACAACAGTTCGGCAAGCCCCTAGAAGAAGATCCTTCTCGTAGAGCATTCCCAACACCCAAGCGACTCTCTAAAACTGACGAAACCATCCTACGAGAGAAGACGCGACTTGGATATCGTGCTCCCTATGTGTTGAAACTGGCAGAGTCGGTAACATCAGGCGAGATTGATTTGGAGTTCCTCAAGCATTCGAATCTTTCGACAGAACAGCTGCGCAAGAAACTACTTGCAATCAAAGGCGTAGGCGACTATGCAGCAGCCAATTTGCTGATCATTCTGGGACGTTACGACTATCTTCCTGTTGATTCTTGGGCACTGAAAGTGGTTTCACATGAGTGGCACGACGGCGCTCAAATCGGAAGGAAGGAGGTGCAAGACGCCTTTGATAAGTGGGGGGACTGGAAAGGACTAGCCTACTGGTTCTGGGATTGGTCATACTACAGGAAGAACGAGAAGAGTCACAATCTGGAAGAGTAGATTCACCAGTTGCCAACTCAAATCTAGAGGTTCTACTCTCGTAGGTCGTCCAACCAAGTCGCCTTCCTGTCACACAATCGTGTGAATATTCTTCCTTGATCCGCGGGATACTTCGCCTGGTGGTACTTGAAGAGAAATCTCTCATCTAGAACCCCAAGAACCTCAATTTTCCCAGTAGAATGTGACATGATGTAGCGGAATCTCTTGCTATGCCCATTAAGCAGCTTCTTGGCATTCTCAACAATCTTGTACCCACGGTAGAGAGGAACCTGAAAGTTTTTCTTAACTCTCATCACAGGACGACATTGAAACACGTAGTATGGGTTGACTCCTATGCTCACAAGCTTGTTTTGAAGGGCTGCCAATGTGTTTGGATTGTCATTCACTCCCAGAAGAAGAACAGTCTGATTGCTTACGCTCACACCAGCGGATAATAGTCTATCAATAGCATCGATTGATTCTCTTGTTAACTCTCTCGGATGATTGTATTGTGTCACCACAAATAGCCTTCGTGACTCTCTAGAATGCTTCCGCAAGACTCGCGACAGCTCATCATCCTCTAGTATCCGATGCGGAAAAGTGACTGGAATACGAGTGCCGAACCTTATGAAGTCCAAGTGAGGGATCTCTGACAATGCTTCGAGGATGTTCCTTATCTGGGAGGTTTCTAGTGTGAATGGATCGCCTCCAGTGACCAGTACATTGTTAATCTCTTTGTGATTTGATATGTACGTGGCAGCAGCATCAATGTCACGTAGGACTTCTTGGCTGGGTAGTCCGACTAGCCTCTTTCTGAAACAGTGCCTACAATACATGGCACATTCAGCAGTAGCTATGATGACTGCAGTCTGCAGATATTTGTGCTGGAAACCAGGCAGAACAGTGTTTGACAGCTCGTCACTAGCATCGTAGGCCCCCTCTTCAATTAGCTCATCAATACTAGGGATAGCCATTCTCTTTATTGGATCATTCGGGTCGTCATCGTCGATCAGTGAGAGATAATATTCCGGCACACGGATTGGATGAATCTTGCTCAACTGTTTGAGAAACTCCTCCTCGGACTCACAAAGATCAATTGTCTCTCCAAGATCGTCAACGGAGGTGACTAAGTCATCCGAGCTAAGATTCAAGAACTCACGCCCTCAGAGGTCGTCCGAATTGGTTCTGTTGACATCCTTGAAACAATAGCCATCTTCCGCTCGATATCATACCATTGGCTTATGGGGATGTTCGCTTTCAATCTCTCTTTATCATCTGTTGATTTCTCTTCATTGTCCTCTGTCTTCTTGTTTCTTCTCATTTTGTCACCTCTTGTGTAGTGACTCTCGACATCACTTGGTCAAGTAGGATTACTTGTTCTGTCGATCCACGTCATTCGAGCCTTCCCACATGATGTGGGAATCCTTTCAGGACACGGTTTTGTCCAATCTGCCAAGCAGATTTTTCCTACTTCTCATCAGTCTATTACGTAAGACGTCGTGGGACTGCTTAAAAACTCTCTGCCCTTATAAGGCCCCAAAAGCCTCAATTGGAGCTTATATACACGCTTCCCCTTTCTGGAGCAATATCCTGAGATTTATAAATCCTCTTCAACATCGACTATTTGGTGTTGACACAAAGGATGGCATCTCTCAACCAACAGAATAGGATGTGTATACGCTGAGTTGTCATATTCATGAGAAGCCTTCTTTGTGCAACTGACGTGATTCATATGAGTTCTGAAGCAGAAAACACTGAAGTGAAAGTAGCAGAATTGGAACCAAGAATGAGCAATATCACCATCAGCTTCAAGGTTGTTGAGAAAGGCGACGTTCGTGAAGTCACATCTAGAAGGGATGGAAGTCTGAACCGTGTGTCAAGCGCCGTCGTTGGGGATGAAACGGGAATTGTCACAGTGCCCCTGTGGAACGAGATGATACAAGAGATAGAGTCTGGCAAGACGTACGAGTTGAAGAACTCTTACACGGGTCTCTTTCGTGGCAATCTACGCCTAAAGATTGGACGTGACAGTGAGATTGCGGAAGCAGAACAAGACATACAGGAAGTCAATAGCGAAGTTGATATGTCCGAGGAGTACCACGGCCGTCCCGAGCGCCGCCATTATTATGAGGGACACTCCTATGGCCGGTCATCAGGACGCAGTTATGGTGGCTATGGCGGCCATGGTGGAGGAAGCAACAGGCGTTACTCAAGTAGTAGACGTGACAACCGACGCAGAAGACGTCGGTATTAGCCAACTATGAACCTCGCCCAGATGAGAGCAGGCAGTTTCATAGAACGCTATCTGTATGTTCTATCGTAATGACGAACTTGAACTGCAGTACTCCGCTGGAGTCACCAAGGGTCGAGAACTACTGCGTAATGAAGGGCTTCCAGATATGACTAGTGAGATACGAAACGTTGTGATTGCCATAATCAGCAAGGTGGGTGGAGAAGACATCAATAGCACATCTATTGGATGAGAATGCTAGGAGTCGAGGAGCTACCATACCTATCTTCAACAATCTCATACGTTTCCTGCTGCCCTTGGCCTGCTCTGTCACGTTTCGGAGGATAATGCTGCAGATGCACGAGCATGTAAGCATAACTCCGAACCGGCTCAGGAATCTCATCATAACCCCAGCCAAAGAAAGGAGTAGGATTATCCACTCATCGCTAAACAGAATTAGAACGTCGAACTGACTCTGAAAGAGCAGAGCTAGGAATAAGACCAATCCCAAGAAGAACCCCTTAAGATAGCCCACTTTGCCTCTGTTAGCAAGATGCTAACTGAAACTATCAAATGGAAGGGTCATTTAAGATAGCCCCCACCCACATGCTGACTTTTGTAGGCTTTTCCCAACGTCATGAAGTAGAATCCAATCCAAATGATATCCCAAGGGATCGGACAAGGTCCTTGTATCGGTTGCGAATGGTTACTTCTGTGACATGTGCTGCTCTTGCTACCTTTCTCTGAGTGCGCCTATCTTCTTCGAGAATCCCTGCAATATACAATGCAGCCCCCGCAATGCCCCCCGGGTCCTTGCCTACTGTGATACCCCTTTTCCTCGCCTTGACAATTATCTCCGTAGCTCGCTTGACCGTTTCTCCCTTGAAACCAAGGTCCGAAGACAGTCTTGGTATCAAGTCCCTTGCGGAAGCCACTGGCACTTTGACATCTACTTGTGACAAGACAAGCCGCACAGACTGACCGACTTCTTTCCTAGTGGCTCTTGACTCGACCGAAACCTCATCAAGCCGCCTTGGAATTCGATGTATCCTACACGCAAGGTATAACGAAGCGGCCACTACAGCATCTATACTCCTACCCCTTACTAGTTTCTTCTTCAGAGCCTTTCTGTAGATCAAAGCAGCAGTTTCTTGTGTATCTCGTGGAACTGCAAGCTGAGAGGCCAGCCTCTCCATCTCGCTCATTGCGGAAATCAGATTCCTATAGTTAGTACCATGGGCTCTGCTTCTTGTATGCCATCTACGCATCCTATAGATTGCTGCTCGACGTTGTCCACCAATAGGTCGGCCCGAGGCATCCTTGTTCCGCCAGTCAATTGTAGTCGAGAGCCCCTTGTCAGCAATTCTGAGTGTCATCGGGGCCCCAGTTCGCTCTCGTGCTTTCCTATCTTCTGCAGTGAATGCTCTCCACTCAGGCCCTCTGTCAAGGATATGATCTGATGCAACAAGCCCGCAGTACGTGCAGATTCTCTCTCCACGATTTCGGTCTTTCGTGAATGTGTTTCTTCCACAACCGAGACAGGGTCTTCCTTTGGATTTCGTCATTTCCATCTACTCCCTATCCACTCAGGCGGCTATTTGTTAGCTGAAAACTCTCCTTCAGACGTTTCAAGACTGGACGCTCCATGATTGCCTCTGCCTTCCCACTCTTGTGAGGTCCAACATATGCGCCAAACAGGACAAGAAGCCCATAAGGGCCCCCATCAGGGGAGGGAATCAGTGCAGCAGACCACTTCTTCCGTGAGAGATTTCGCCCTGTAAGAAACTCTCGAGACCTACGAGCCACTCCACCTAGCTCCGTGGTGGTGGTCTTACTCATATCGCAGACAATTCCTGATTCCTCACAAAAATCGTGAATTAGGCTCTTGAGGGTGTTGTGGTCATGCTTCACACTCCTATATGCCTTGACTACAAACTCCAGTACGCCCCTTGGTGGTCTTGCCATTCTGAGATAATAGTCCGGCTCAGGGAATTTAGAAACAGTCATTGCAGTCCCCGAACTGTTCACTGAAAAACCGATTGGTGGCAAGTCCTTGTTCCACGCCTCAGACGGTGAGGCCCAGACAATGTTATAGCTCATGCAGAGCCTCTCCTCATGACCATGTCATCCTGAGGAGATTCAGTTTCGACCATTTCATTGAGATGGGGTCTATCAGCACTCATTCTAGCAACTATTGCCATTCTTCTCTCAATACCATTCGATTCTGCAATCAGCAGTCTGATATCTAGTACTTTGCCCTCTGTCATTACATCATCTTCTTCCATCGTGGCTCATCGCCATAGTAGGAGATTCCAGAACTGTATGGTCTAGGTATATCCCATTAGGGACCAATCGGCAGTATATGATTGCTCGTGCAGCTGCCACGAGATTACTGCTGGCTTCACCTTCTAAGCAATCTCTCAACACGACCTAGTCATAGTCGGCCCTTATAAGAGTGACCTCTTTTCCTCTATAAGGCCCAAAGAAGTCCCCATAAACCCTTTCCATTCGTTAGAAGACACAATAAGCTGGATAACATTTCGGTCCAAAGATTGGATGACCAACATGACCGTTTTTTGTCGGTCCGAATGCCCACAAGTGCGACTATCCGTCTTCATCAACGCAGGTTCTTCTTCGACAACTGTCGAATTTCGCAAATCTAATAATACTACCATGGGAAGTTACTGTGGAAGAGAGTCCATAGAGAGATTGCATCGACAACCTTCGTGCCTTGGATTTTCTAGATCAGATTGGTCCGACTTAGGGTGTATTTCCTCACCGGGACCATTTACGAAGACCAAGTTTGCAGTTGAAATGGAGGCATGGACTTCATGTCATGGAGGGAGCCGGAAGAGTATGCATTAGACCCAATCAGGGTTGCAGTCCTGGGGTCAGGACATGCTGGCAGAGGGCTTGCCGGCTACCTCTCAACACATGGCATTGATGTCTCTCTATACAACCGTACTCTCGGGAATGTTAAGCGAATATCAGATAGAGGTGGTATCGGCGTCCACGGTGTCATTGAGGCATTTGCACCTATTCCGGTGGTCACAGATAACATGGGTGCGGCCGTTGCTGACCGAAACGTCCTCATCATCACGGTTCCTGCACAGGCTCATCCCTTTTTCGCCAGAAACTTGGGACCGCATCTCGAGCCAGGACAGACCGTCCTATTGATGCCTGGACGGACTGGCGGTGCACTTGAGTTCGCGAGAATACTGGAATCAAATGAACATACAGAAGACATTCTGCTTGGAGAGGCTCAGACATTCAGCTTTGTGTCAAGAACCACCTCGCAAGATTCCGTGATGATTTCAAAGATCAAGAACAGCGTTAGGGTAAGCTCATTTCCAGCTTCCGAGAATCAACGGTTCTTGAGGAGTCTAAGAGAACTTCCGCTCCTGCTAGAGCTGGCAGAGGACGTCATGGAAACCAGTCTCAACAACATCGGCGCAATGCTACATCCAACCCCTACAATTCTCTGTGCTGGTCTTCTGGAGTCAAAAGAAGGCGGGTATAATCACTATCACGATGCCATCTCCCAGACGGTGAGCCGGCTTGTCGAGAAGATGGATGCAGAGAGAGTTCGTGTAGCCAGAGAGTTCTCTGTAGATCACGTATCTGTGTTGGAATGGCTAAGAAGTACATATGATGCAAAAGGGACCACATTACGTGAGTGCATTCGGAGCATTGATGCATATGATGGAGTTGGCAGTCCCTCATCGCTGGAACACCGCTATGTGCTCGAGGACATTCCTACCGGTCTTGTACCCATTGCTAGTCTTGGTAGACTAGCAGGAGTTTCAACTCCAGCCATAGATGCCGTAGTCAATATCGCATGTCAACTCTACGAACGCGACTTCTGGCAGAATGGACGCAATCTAGAGAGTCTGGGACTTGACGGAATGAACCCCCGTGAAGTCAAGGAATACGTTCGAACCGGAGTTCCACCTGTCGAATACCCTGATTTTCATGAAATGTTGGACATCTACGGATTGGAGGTTGATGACACATGAGAATCCTAGGAGCTGCTATTGGAAGCTGTGTTCATGTAGCTGGCGTTCTTAGATTCTTATCCCTTGCAGAAGCAGAAGGGCATGAAACTCTCTTCATGGGACCCACAATCGATATTCCCGATTTGATATATCAGACAAAGAGATACGATCCCGATGTTATTGGCGTGAGCTATCGACTTACTGCAGATAGTGCTGTGGGGCTCTTGGATAACCTGAAGAGAGCCGTGACAGAAGACTGTCTTGAAGGTAAGAGATGGATTCTGGGTTGCACAGCACCTATCAAGCCTATCGCAGAACGAACTGGCTTGTTTGAGGTTATCTTCACCGGATTCTCCACTGATGAAGACTCACTGGCTTTCCTTAGAGGTCACTCAGATATGCAAGTGGACGAGAAACACCCTCAGGACTTGATGACACGAATCGCCATCAAGAGTCCAATACCCCTCATCCGACACCACTTTGGCCTGCCATCCCTAGAAGAAACGGTGGAGGGAGTGACAAGGATAGCAGATGCTTCAGTCTTGGACGTGATTTCAATTGGGCCAGATCAGAATGCCCAAGAGTCTTTCTTCCGTCCAGATGAGATGCATGAGATCCTGATAGGGGATGGAGGAGTCCCGCTTAGAGAAGTCGAAGACCTACAGAGACTCTTCAAGGCCTCCCGAACAGGCAATTTCCCTCTCTTGAGATGTTACAGTGGCACTCGTGACTTGCTGTCCTGGTCAAAGATGTTGAGGGACACTATAGACAATGCTTGGTGCGCTACCCCTCTGATGTGGTATAGTGAATTAGATGGAAGAAGTAAGAGACCCCTAGAGCAGGCAATCATTGAGAATCAAGAGAACCATAGATGGCACGCAAGACACGATATCCCTCTGGAGATCAACGAGTCTCATCACTGGAGCCTAAGGAGTGTCCATGATACTATTGCAGTCGCCATGGCATTTCTATCAGCCTACAATGCTAAGGCAGTTGGGATTAGACACTATGTTTCACAATACATGCTAAACACTCCGCTTGGAACATCTCCCAAGATGGACCTTGCCAAGATGCTTGCGAAGATAGAGCTGATCGAGTCGTTGCATGACTACAGATTTGTATCACTGAGGCAAGTGAGACCAGGACTCTTTTCTTATCCACCAGATCTTGACTCAGGCAAGGGTCAACTCGCGTCTTCAATCTATACTGGTATGATGTTGAAACCCCACATAGTCCATGTAGTCGGATTCTGTGAGGCAGACCACGTCGCAACTGCAGAGGAGGTCATTGAGAGCTGCAAGATTGCACGACGGGTGATGCATGATTGCCTTCACGGGACAATTAACCCACTAGATGACTCAGAAGTCTTGAAAAGAAAGAACGAGCTCGTGAAAGAAGCCAAGCTGCTAATCGATGCTATCAATTCACTTGGCGATGTATCCTCACTGGACCCTCTGATTGAACCCATGACATACGTGCGGGCAGTCGAATTGGGTGTTTTGGACGCTCCTCACCTGAAAAACAATCCCATTGCCAAAGGACAGCTCAGGACAAAAATGATTGATGGTGCATGCATCGTCATAGATTCTGATTCAGGTAGACCAATTAGTGAAATCACGAGGCTGCGGCAACTTGGTCTTGAATTGGAGCCCCAAGAAGCTTTGAGTTAACCCGAGTGGTATCCATAGAGTCTAGATACATTAGTACCGATTCAAATCTAGTCGTCCCGACCGACATCCAATCCTTCCACTTACCAACAAGAAACCTTTCTAGTTATAAGGAAGTATACTATTGTTAACGCCGTGAAGCCCGAATGAAAGCCGTCGAGATTATGAAGGATGTTTACTGGGTTGGTGCAATTGACTATGATGTACGAAATTTCCATGGATATAGCTATACTACTCATCATGGAACCACATACAACGCATACCTCATAGTCGGCGAGAAGGTCGCGCTTGTCGATGCAGTTCTCGGTTCTTTCTCTGAAGAGATGATCTCCAGAATATCAGAGATAATCGACCTTGAGAAGATCGATTACATGATCTCAAATCACACGGAGATGGACCATTCCGGTTCTATCCCCGTCGTAATGGAGATTATGAGGAACGCTAGGCTTGTCTGTACATCCAAGGCTGTGGATGAACTGAAGAAGCATTACCAAGATGGCTGGGACATCCTAACAGTGAAGACTGGGGATGAGATAGACCTCGGAGGAAAGACGCTGAGATTCTACGAGGCTCCCATGCTACATTGGCCTGAGTCTATGTTCACATATTATGTGGAAGAGGAGGCGCTCTTCCCCAATGATGCCTTTGGACAACATTATGCTACCGAACAGCGATTCGCCGACGAGGTCGACCAATACACTCTATGGAAAGAGGCAGAGAAGTACTATGCCAATATTCTATGGCCATT
>JBHLOD010000010.1:11393-12478 GCA_048940825.1 Promethearchaeota archaeon
GTGAAGAGAATTCAGGAATCAATGGAGCGCGGGAAGATGGAGATTGTAATGGATCCGTTCACAGTGAAGTGGGTACCAACAGAAGTGGAACTCAATCAAGCCTACCAATTCGGAGTGGACTTCGCGAAGAAGGTGAAACAATAATTGACAGATTCAGAAGTAGAATATGATGTGGCTATTGTCGGAGGTGGTCCAGCCGGACTGTCAGCAGGAATCATAGCCTCATACAAGGGTCTCAAGACTGTTGTATTTGAAGGAGGAACTTGGGGAGGTCTTCTGTCAACGATTTACCCGTACAAACATGTTTTCAACTACCCTGGCACTCCAAAAGTCTTGGCCACACATCTCGTTGCAGAATGGGTACGTCAAGCTGCAGACTTGGGGGTTCTTCTAGTCAAAGAACGCGTGACGGAAATCACCAAGAATCGGAATGTCGTCACTACTGAACGTGAATACAAATCGAAAGTAGTTATTATCGCAACCGGCATGCGTCCAAACGTGTTAGGAATACCTGGCGAGATTGAATTCTCTAGAAAGGATCGCGGCGTGTTTCCATACTTGACGGAACCTGAGTTGTTTCGTGACAAGAGAGTATTAGTGGTGGGCGGTGGCGACACAGCACTAGATGCGGTTGTAGATGCACACAAGGTAACCAATGAGATATGGATTGCACACAGAAAGGATGAGTTCAGGGCGGCCGAAACAACAGTTGACAAGATTCTAACAGGAAAAATGGCCGAGGTTCTATACAATACTGAACTTCTAGAGATAAGAGGCAATTCAGAAGTCGAAGAAGTTTCCCTTCTCAATAATCAGACTGGTAGGAAATATGGCATGGCCATAGATCGCGTGATAGTCGCTGTGGGTCTAGTTCCAAACACGGAGGTGTTTGAGCATCTAGGCCTCAAAATGAATGGTCACTTTGTCGTCGTGGATGATGAAATGAGAACTAGTGTCGAAGGTGTCTTTGCAGCTGGAGATATTGTTTCAGTATATCAGCTGGCTTCCGTTGCCGCAGCCCAAGGGGCACTGGCTGCTCATAATGCCTACAAGTACATTCGAAAACCATACTGGTCATAGATCAC
>JBHLOD010000311.1:0-3035 GCA_048940825.1 Promethearchaeota archaeon
AATCCTATCTTGCCGGAGGCAATTGTTGGAGGCACTTGATTCGACTTCCAAGGAGAAGCTCCTCGAGCTCGAACACAAAATCTTCAAGGAGCTTGAGAAGACCATTCCAGCTTGATTTCCATCTGTTTACGGCTGCCCGGAACCCCTCATTAGTCAAATGTGCCGCCTCGAATTCTGGTCCTCATTCAAGCTGCTCTGGAGGAGGTAGGGCATCTACCCTTCTAGGCTCCTGTCTGAAATCAACACCACTCTCGGCTCTTATGCTATCCGTATATAGGACTTCACCCTCGACCCTGACGCCATGTTCGATATCGATAATCCGGCCATAGACGCTTCCTACCCTCGCTCTCTCTTCGATTTTGATTTCATCACCGTATAGCGACTTCGTTCTTGCCTGCTCTCTCACAAGTATCTCTCTGGCCTCTACAGGACAAGTCACCTCAGCCCTCCGTCCTAGTCTGAACCCGTCGGCCTTGACATATTCTGCATCAACGAGGCCGCCCACTATTATGCGGTAGGTGTCGATTCTGCCACTTGCAGCAACAGTACCACCCACCTTGATCTTCTTCTCACACTTCAGATTTCCAGCGACCTGGACCTTGCCGCCCACTTCCAAGTTCTGCTTGAGGGTCAGAGGACCGGCGATGGCGACTTTGCCACCAACGTCTATTGAATCACCCGAGGCAGAGCCAGAAACTTGTACAGAGCCTCCCACGTCTACGTCTCCAAATGTAAGGTTATCTCCTGCCTTGAAGCTCCCACCAACATCTATTGAATGCACGATAGATCCAGGCCCTACGACCACTGACCCGCCAACCTCTATCTCTTCGATTTCTATCGCACCTGCCGACTTGAAGGTACCACCTACAGCCACTTTTTCAATGTGACCCGTGCTCACCTTCACTGACCCTCCAACACTGACCTCTGCACTCTCAATGCTTCCCTTCACCTTGACAGAACCACCTGCAGAAACCCGGGCGACATCAGCATTCCCTTCCACCTTTACCGAGCCACCCCCAAAAAGTCTCTGAGCCTTCGCGTTCCCTTTGACGCCGATTGAGCCTCCACCTTTGGCCGAGCCGCACTCCAAGTTGCGGCCCACGCTCAGTGAACCTCCCACACTTATGGACTGTGCACTAGCGGATCCTTGAACCTCGAGACTACCTCTCCTAACGCTAACTTCTGTTTCAACATTCAGGTCACCCTCGACGATGATTCTGTTGCCAGACTTGCATGTCAGTCTGTTAGCTTTCAGAGCCCCACGAACCACCGTGCTGCCTTTGATTCTCAGTTCACCGCTGATCAGCACTTGGTTTCCCTGCTGTGGTAGAACGAAGTTGCAGTTCTCGAGCTCGACGTCGCCTTCCACAGCTCCTAGCTCGACTTCTTCTTGTCTCTTGAAAACGTGCTTTTCAGCCATTGTCGTTCTTCACCTTGTCTTTTCCTATGTAAATCGGTTCATACTTGGTATATAAAGCGAAACCACAATTTAGGGTCACAGAATGTTACTACGGATGGACACACTTCTTTTCCACTCCTACGTCTAGAGTCCCACAATCGGCTCCGGGACCGGGATTCCAACAAGCGAGGCCATCCTCTTGTAGAGTTCGAGGTATTGGTGTCCTCTTACGGTTACAGAGTACACTCGCATCCCTTCCTCTTCGTCCTCTTGAAGCAGCCCCCTCTTCATTAGCTCAGTTATGGACTCTTTTGCCCTATCAACTGGCATATTGGTCGATCTGGCTGCCCGTGTGAGCGGACAGTAGCCGTAGATGTAGATGACACGAATGATTTCCGCATAGATGTCGTATCTGGTTCTCTTGATCCGCTCTTTCTTCTTCTTCGGCACCCTGCCGCACCCGACAGGACAACATCAATGAGTCATAAAAACGCATGCACTGATGTACACGTATCGATGTGAGATGCAAATGTTGGTGATTACCCTAGAGCAAGCCTTATGACCTAACATCCTAAGTGCCATTCCACCACCGAGGCGGCGCAATGATTCTAAGAGCATACCTCATTAAGAACAACGGTGAGCCGATATACGGGCGAACTTATGAGGTTGCAGGCTCGGTCATTGAAGATAGCCTTCCTGCTCATGTTCGTGCATGTGCCACGCTCTTCAATTCAAGTGAGGGCACAGCGAGTGACAGGGTCTACACACTTGAGCAGAGCGGAGTTCTCTGGTCCTACCTCTTCCTCGAGTCCTTTGCAGTGATACTCATGAGTGCAGCTGATGAGAACCTGGTTGCTCTCAAGAAGATGATGATTTCCCTGGGCCGTGCCATTGCACATGAGTATGGTACAATCATCAAGTCGTGGACCGGCAACCTCGGTGAGATTGAAGGGATAGATTCGCTTGTTGATCAACACATCGGCATTGATTTGGACATCCCTTCAGACGAGATACTGGAAGTAGTAAGCAGGATAATCGACTCAACTCTAGAGGCGAAAGAACTAGCTTACGCAGGTGTCCTAGATGCTCACGGCGAGATGCTGATTGGCAACGTTCCTGAGAATCATCTCTCCAGCATCCAGCAGGAGATATCCACCGGAATAATCCAGCCTGGTGTGGATATGGTTCCCTCCTCAATAGAAGTCATGGGCTATAGGGTTCAGATGCTGAAAGTGAAATCCGTGACGGTTGCAGTTGCGGCTCAAAGAGATGAAAGCAATTTCGCAGCAGTTCAGGCAGTCAGTGAGATTGCTGATGCGCTCGGCAATGCAATGTCCGGTTGAGCACAAGTTCTAAATGAAGGCAGGACTCAACGCCAAGTCCGGTGATTTGGTGTGTTGATTGTTGGTATCAGTGGGTCACCAAAGAAGGAAAGATCGAACACGCGTTTTCTGCTTGAGAAAGCACTAGCAGCTGCATCGGAAGTTCTACAGACTGTGGTCAAAGCGAATCCTACAACCTTGCTACTAAATCTCTCTGACTACGAGATTCGCCGGTGCACTGGTTGCGACGCTTGCGTAAGGAAGAAACCTTGTCCTGAGAGCGCGCACGACGAAATGCCAGAACTGGAGAAGAA
>JBHLOD010000312.1:0-3031 GCA_048940825.1 Promethearchaeota archaeon
TATATGGACAAGTCAAGAAATCCAAAAGGCAGTTTCCAGCGTAATCAAATCCTGGCAGAGACCTTGGGCAATAGTCAGGGCTCTCGGTCCAAACGGACTTGTTTGCAGTGCCCCAGTCATCGACGCCATAGTCGGAGCAGTAGGGTCGGTCGCGGACCCGTCCAATCTGATATCTGATGTTCTGAGGACTCCGTGTTTGCGTGAACATCCAGATCTACTCACTGCCATTGTCAATTCCATAGAGTCCGAGGGTAGGAAATGGCCCCTCAGTAGGAACTCTGTTGAGGCCATTCTCACTTATCCAGAGCTGATTCCAGCAAAGACTATCCAGAGGGCAGTTGCTGACTTCGTCAAGTCTCCGAAGACCAGATTTCGAGACCTGGATGTGCTTGCAATGGTCGCCTCCATAACAGAGAGCGAGGTTGCTCAAGAGGCAGTTGCTGACCTCATTGAGAGAGTTGATGAGCCGCTCTTGGTTCTCCATGAGCTGAGGAAAGCCCAGACGCTCATGAATGGAAGAATCGTACAGCAAGCAGTTGAATCAAGAATCCCAGTGATTTTAGAGGAGATTCGCAGAGCAGACTATCCTTGGCGGATAATTGCAGTGATTAAGGATGTCGACGTTCTCGCTTCAGATCAGGCCGTGCAGAAGGAGATTGCCCAGTCAATTAGGAACGCCGATGACCCCTGGAGGATAGTTCGAGCATTGGGAGAATCCAATGCTCTCCTAGACAGTCCAGAGGTCAAGGCGTCGATTGCCTCACTGAATAGTAGCGGGTAGTCTACTCTGGAAGCCAGATTGGGTTTAGCCGGGTCGCCTCGGTGGCAATTCTAAGCTCGTCCAGCTGTTTGCTCAGCTGCGCATAGCGATCATCGCTACGGAGGCGTTCTGTCTTGTTCTTGTAGTCGGCCTCGTCCTCGTACCTAGAGAGATAGTATATTTCTGACATGTCATCGACGTTTTCCCAGAACCCGACGATGTTCACTTCGTGCTTCCTGTAGATCTCTTCGAACTCGGCTCTTATCTTGTCGAGTTCGTCGTGACCCTCAGTCTTTGATTTTGTTCGATATAGCATATAGAGAGCCATCGTATTCACATATTAACAATAGTTAAGAATCAAATAAATGTCTTCTGGTGGGGGATGTGTATCTAGTAAAACAATTCGCCTTTTTGTGAAACGGTCTAGTGCCTTCTGGCTTTGCGAATCTCATCAAGCGCCTCGGGATTGACGAGTGATGAGGTGTCACCGGGATCTTCACCCAAGTAGGCGGCTCTCACCATCCGACGCATCACTTTGGCGTTGCGTGTCTTCGGAAGATCGGTCACGAATAGAACTTCATGAGGAGCTAGAGGCTTGCCTAACTCCTTGATTACCAAGTCGCTAAGCTCAGATTCAAGTTCTTCTGTCGACTTAACTCCGGGACCTAGAACACAGAAGACGACGAGCTCGTTCCCCTTGATTTCGTGAGGTATTCCAATTGCCGCTGCTTCAACGACCGCTTCATGGTTCACTAGAACAGACTCCGCCTCGGCTGGACCGAACCTCTTTCCTGCCACCTTGATTATGTCATCAGATCTTCCAAGGATATACCAGAGTCCATCTGAGTCTATGGCCGCAAAGTCACCATGAACCCAGACGTCCTTCCATCTGGACCAGTAGGTGTCTTCGTATCTCTCAGGGTTCTTCCAGAAGCCCCTTGTCATCCCGATCCATGGCTGGGTGATGACTAGCTCACCAACTTGGTCGCGGACTGGCTTTCCATTCTCATCGAACACGTCACCTGCAATCCCAGGACAGAGGCTTGAGAACGAGCATGGTTTCAGAGGAAGAATGGGACTGCCCATCACAATACCTCCTGAAACCTCCGTGCCTCCTGAGTAGTTGATTATCGGGAGCCTGCTACCGCCCACCTTCTCGAAGAGCCACATCCAGGGTTCATGATTCCATGGTTCGCCTGTGGACGCGAAGTAGCGCAGGGACGATAGGTCATGCTTCTGGGCGTATTCTGCTCCCAACGGGGCTATTGCTCGTACGAATGTCGGTGAAAGACCTAGTGTGGTGATTCCGTGCTGCTCTACCATGCTCCACACACGGTCAGCCTCGGGGTAGTTTGGGGCGCCATCGTATATCAGAAATGTCGAGCCTAGGAGAAGAGCACCGAACACAAGCCATGGCCCCATCATCCAACCCATGTCGGTCATCCAGTGAATGACATGACCAGGGCGTACGTCAGTGCCGAAAGCCATGTCTTGAGCTGATTTGATGGGAAAACCGCAGTGGGTGTGAAGAGCGCCCTTTGGGGTTCCAGTCGTACCAGATGTGTATATCACCATCATAGGATCTTCTGCGTCGGTAATCTCGGTTTCTGCGTCATCTGACTGATTCTGAACAATCTCATGCCACCAATGATCGCGTCCCTTCTGAAGTTGGACACCAAGGTTGGCACGGTTCAGCACAATCATATGTTCAAGAGATGGAATCTGCTTTGCAGCTTCGTCGGCGGTGTCCTTCATGTTGATGGAGCGTCCACGTCGCAAAAAGCCGTCAACTGTGAATATGGCCTTTGCATCTGCATCGGCGAGTCGCGTGACCACTGCCCAGACGCCGAACCCCGAGAAAAGGGGCAACGCTATGCCACCAATCTTGGCAATTGCCAGCAGGGCGGCCACAATCTCCGGGGTCATTGGCATAAAGACACCAATAGCATCCCCCTTTCCCAAGCCAAGGCTTCGAAGCGCATTTGCTGTTCTGTTCACCGTAGAGTGGAGTTCCTTATAGGTCACAGACCCGTATTCACCCTCCTCTCGTTCCCAGATGAAAGCAACTTGTTGTTCCTTTGGAGTTCCAATGTACTTGTCCACGCAGTTATGGACTATGTTCATCTTACCTCCGACGCACCACTTGGGCCAAGCGATTCCTTCGGCCAGATCAACCACCTTGGTATAGGGCTCGTAGAACTGAATGTCTAAGTAGTCTAAGACGGCCTGGGTGAACCACGCAACATCTGTTTCGGCGCGTTTGTGCAACTC
>JBHLOD010000313.1:0-3027 GCA_048940825.1 Promethearchaeota archaeon
TTGGCAAACTCCCGTAGCAGACTGGGTGGTGCACCGACCTGCCGCTTCTCGACTCTCAAATCCTCCTCATCTTCGGATTCTTCTATCGCTGTGACTTCCTGAACGCCCCGGTATGCCACATATGCCATGGCAATGAGCCCAAGTATGAGGGCGAATCCCAATGGTCGTAGAACCACAATTAGTGATGGCCGATACAGAAGCTGGATTTCTAGTGGGTTATAGTCAGAAACGTTATGAGCTTTGTATCGAATAGTCGTATCAAACACACCAAAGAGAAGTCTGTATTCTCCCGACACCTCTATGGTGTCCACAGTGTATGGCAGTACTAGGTCTACAGTGTGCGATAGGACTAGTATCTCCTCAAGACTACCCATGGGAGGCTCCAATAGGGTGGCACCTTCTGCCATTTCCTCGTATTCATTGATTCGAACCACGTAGTCGATGTTGAACTTGTAGGAGTATCCGGGCTGCAGCTGTTCGCCAAACCGGTCGGCCTGAAGGTCTATGTCAACACTCCGCGTGGAATTCCAGTCTCCGGATAGGGAGAACTGGGACTGTGTAAGTATACCGACGCGGTCGGAGATTCTCACACCCGCGGAATACGCAGGCAGAATGACTGTGACCTTGCTCTCTGGTGTGTCAAGGGGTCCAATGTTGTGTAGTTCGATGGTTTCCCTATAGGACAGCCATCCCCAAGGGTTCACGTTCACAACGGTTGTTCGGAACGCAACAATGAATGGAGAGAAAGAGTCGATGGAGGTTGAGAACTCTTCCATTGTCATTGGAGCGAGGTTTTCCGAAGTGGTATCTGGAGCGTTGAATCCTGCGCTCAAGGAGTCACCAGTCTGGAGATTCAATGCGAAGCGCGCCTCGCTTATCACGTAGGGAACAACCGGGAACTTAAGGAAAGTCAAGTCATACCCTTTCGTGTTCATGTTTACCAAGACGTCAAGGGAATGCACTCGCATGTAGGTTGTGAACACGTAGCTCTCTCCAAAACCAATTGGGTCAAAGAGATGGAGACGCCAGTGCATCATTCCCTGTTGATCCGCAAGCCGACTCACTTTAACCTCATGACCGTCAGAGTCAGTGGCGGTGAGTGACAGGAAGTTCGAAGCATATTCTATTGGAAGATACAGTTCAAACACTCCAATAGAAGAAGAGCCGTTGTTGGTGATTGTGTAGTGGTCTTCAACCAAGGCCAAGTGGTAGGGTCGAGTTCTGTACAATCTCTCGACTTCGACCTTCATGCCAAGATAAGGCGAATATGGACGGGCGATGGTAATGTCAACATAGGCAATGCTGCTTGTACTTGATGGATCGGTTGCATTGAACCACACAGTATGGGCACCTTCGTCATATTCCGTGACATCTACCCGAAGGCTCCACATGCCTGTCAAGAAGTCATACTTCATGTGAGTCCAGTTTTCATCGTCAATTCTGTATTTCACAGTCCTTACGAAGGTGTTGTCAGTCGCATTGACAGTGAAAGTGTCCACCCAAGCCAAGGAGGCTGCAGGGCCGGGCCTCTCAACTGTCATTGCTGGTTCAGAGTTGGGTTCAAATTGCATCCTCACAGGATCGGTCCAATATGTGCGGCGATCTGGCAAAACGCCAAAATTCTCTGTATCGCTGTACATGAAGACAAATGGGTAGACAAACCCGGTGCCATTGAGAATCGATATATCATCCGAGTCACTACTGATCATCGGAAATATGTACTCAAGCTGAGTGACTTCTCCATCGTCACTAGCATTGGCTGCCAATACTCTGGATTGATCACTGTCTTCAAGGTGTTGAAGGGTGTTAGTACCATGCCTGTCACTAAGCACAATCTGACTCGAATCCGTAGGGTCAGTCGTGTTGAGAAACTTGATCGATCCGCCTCTCTTTATTCGAGTGAGTGTAATCTCATATTCCAGATCAAGACCATAGAGATGGTGTGAGGGGTCAGAAGAGTAAGCCTCTGCGGCAGGGACTATGAAGTGACGAACCTCACCAAGTCGCATACCTCCGCCGGCGAGTATCATATCCCGATACATCGGAAGCGAGGGCATCGTGGAGAACGGGTCATTCATCTCATCATTTGGAAAGAAACCGTCCTGTATCAGGGTTCCATTACGGTCAGTCAATATGTAGTGGACGGATCCTCCATCATCATCTCTGGTTCTCCAATAGTCGTCATGTGGTGTTCCGGGTGCGTACCCCAGCAAGATATCACTGTTGTTGAGCCCTGCTGAAGTGAAACTATCTGTGTAGTTCTGCCAAGCCACACCAATCCACCCTGATGTGGGTGCAGACAGTCCCAGAAAGACCACTGAGCCGTTGTGTTCAATGTACGCTGTGACGCCCGTCACTGAATCTGTGAAGTTCACTGCATACTCATAGGGATCAATAATGCCATCAGCAGCTCCGTAGTGTTTGTCCACATACGGAACGGAAACATCGCCTTTGGATCCCGCCACTGATGATTGCTGCGCTATCTGATAATCTGGATTAGAGTTCCAGGTCGTGGCTGAGGGCGCAAGCGCCAATGTACCACTAGCCAAGAACAAAGCCAGTATTGCCAATGTTGCTATTCTTCTGTGCAGCAGGCTCAAACGAATCACCGTGAGTGGATAGGGTTCGCGGCAAGGTCTTCTCTGGTTGGACCACGAACGATGCGGTCGAACCTCTGGATTCGTTAAATACGTTTCGTAGGTTGAAAGCATGCACGAAACTACACACACCCGAAAAGTGTAAAACCAGAACGAGTTTGAACGCTCAACAGGAGAAGGAAGACGCTTGCTGACTTTGCTGGTTGCCATCATCATCTCATTTCTAATCGTGATTATTGCCCTACCAAGAACGATAGAGATACTGAAAGAGAAAGGGTATGTCGGGATTGATGTCCACAAGCCGGATAGACCAGAGATTGCAAAGGGCGGAGGATTCGTGGTCCTCTTCGCACTTGTGACTGCTCTTCTGGTTGTGATTGGACTGACGACATTCCAAGTGCAAGATATAGTAAACCCAGGTCTCTTGGCG
>JBHLOD010000314.1:0-3021 GCA_048940825.1 Promethearchaeota archaeon
AGGAGGTCTGACTCTGGAAGGCGAAGCGAGAGAAGGCAGCAGGAACTTCGAGAGAGGGTGGACGGAGCGCCAAGATGTCCGGGAAAGTGAGTCGTGGGAGGGTCGTATGGAGGAGGCCCAAGAGGTGCTCAGGGAAACGATTTGGGAGGCCCGGAAGGAAGAAGCGCGTGAGTTGATGAGAGAGTATCTGCAGTCTGAGGCGGCTCGCCGAGAAGAGGCTCTGGAAGTGGACCCCGAGACCGTTCGGTTGCCCTTCACGAGCTTGGAGGAGGTTGACAGGGCGATTGACCAGCATCCGCATCTGGAAACCCTGTCGGAGGAGCGCTACGACGAAACCAAGGCCTACTTCGAAATCATCAACTCACCAGAGGCGTCAACGGAGGAACTGAGCGTGAGGCTGGACATCGGTGAGGACGAGGTTGACAGACTGAGAGCGGAGAAGACGACCACGCTGATATCCAGCCTCGAGTTGCAGGAGGAGAAGCGGATTGAGCATGAGGCGTCGGTGCCCTCTGAGGCGCTTGAACATCGGATAGACCCTGGGGTGGTCGAGGAACTGGCCGCCGAGGTCGTTGAGCAGGAGAGGCTTGGGATTTCGGAGTTGACCGACTTCGTCGAGGCGCTGTATCAGTCTATTGAGTCTAGGGAGAAAGAGTCCGTTCACTACGCTGAGTTGTACGACGTTGGGGAGTCGTTGGCAACCGACAGGTTGCGGGAGCTCGCGGGGGAGATCAGGGAGAATCGTGAGGATATCGAGCGGGAACTGAACGCCAGGCTGGGGCTCGACGTGGACCCGGAGTACGAACTGAGGATTGCTATCACCGACGACCGGCTCTATTACTGGCACGTAAGCACTAGTCCCGACCGGTGGCTCAATGTTCTGGCGGGGGAAACCTTCTATTTCCATAGCAAGGAGGACAAGTACGAACTTCTTGATGACCTGCAAGCGCATCTTCACGTCAGGGGAGGGCCACAACACGCGGAACACTATCTCAACGACATCGTGAACCAACTCGGTCGAGAGGAGGGTCTGTCTGAGAATCGCGTACGCCGGTATGGCACGCCATATTATATCGATGGGGAGGCGCTGCACTTGATTGGGAACGTGCTCGGTCAGGACTTGGAGGATCTGAAACCACGGCTGAGTCATTTGGGCATGAAAGAGGCAGGGCGTGTCTGGGACCTGCAGTTTCCAGAGATTCATGTCTTTAGAATGAGGTTCGTCGCGACTATCGAAAGTGATGGACATCTGTCTCTGGAATATGCACTCAGTTACTATGAAAAGGAAGTGGAACGCCGCACAATCGTCGTCGAACAGATGAAGGAGTTTGGCGAATTTAACGCTAGGGAGGACCAAGAGGGGGGTAAACGAGTGTCATTCCCAAGACCCCTCAGCAAGATAGCGGAGAACTTCGGAATTCCTGTAGGAAGCAAAGCGATTCACAACAAAGGCCTGGATGAGTCGGTAATCAATGCCCCGTTAGAAGTCAAGGTCGAGTATCCGCGAGAGGTAGTCGGTGAAGATGGCTGCTTCGGTAATGGGCGATTCTCCATTGTTCGACACAACGTACTTCATCCAGGCGATAGAACTGAAGCATATCGGGAGAGATTCGGAATTGAACCATTGGCGACGCAGAAGCATATTGAGTTTGTTTGCGACTGTGGCAAGGACCAGAAAGCGAGTCTGAACTACAAGAAAGGCGAAATCGTACGTCTGAAACTAAGTGAACTGAAACAACTTGGAAAGTCTGAGGACATTGGCAAGGCGACGACTGCCAAAGAGCTGCTTCAGTTAATCGATGAGAACCCCAACAGGCTTCTAGAGGATGAAAAGGACCAGATATTGGAGCCCCTGGGAATAAAGATGACTTTGACGTGCAAAGGTCTGTTCTACTACAGAGGGTCTGGTAGGCTGTCAGTAGGATATACTGCCGCCACTAAGACAGTTGAGGATGCCATTAGATGGAGCCTAATAGCTCCCCCAAATCATCCAAGAAAAATGCGCGCGGTGGTTAAATTCGTCGAAGCTCGAATGAAGTATGTGGGCAGACTTCGAAATCAGATTGTGGATGATGGTTTGAACATACATCCTGTTTGGGAGGAATATGGAATATGAAAGAGAACATTCAGGTGGTCCAAAAGAGAATCTTGGACATTCTAGAGGGTAGTCCAGGAGGCTTGCCGAAAAGCACCATCGAAGAAGAACTAGTGAAGGAATATCCTCTAGACACAATCAGGGAGTCGATATCATTTCTACTGGATTCTTGCTTAGTTGACTTGGTGGTTGATTACCCGTCAAGCAATTCTGGACTCGACGATTTGCATATGGTCTGGCATCTAAAACTGCTGACATCTGAGGAAGGCGAAACGCTTCGTCGCCTCTCCCCCGTCAAGTGGGCTCTTCTGAAGATTCTCCGTCGGGCGGAACACCCGAAGTATCCTGGAGAGATGTCAGCAAAGGACGTTGAAACAGCTCTTCTGAGAGAAGGGTTCCAAGATGATGAAATCAGATGGCTGTGGATAGAGAATAGGGTTGACCGAATTGGTACTACAGTAGGGGGACAGTCGACCCAATGTTATCGAATAATCCCCGAAGATGAGAAAACAGAGGAGTACAAGAGAGCCATGGAGGAGATGCATGAAGCGGCTATTAGGAAGGAAATCTTCTATATGTACATAGCAGACACCCATGATCTTGCTCATGAAATTCTCGAGGCTGTACGAGCAGCTCCCGAGGGGATCTCAAAGAAGGATATCATTAGGCAGCTCTTCCGGTCCGACCCTGACTATCTCAACGAGGCCTTCGCGATTGCAACCGAGGAGAATGAGATTGTTCCAATCACACTCAAGAATCGTGAAGAGGGATATCGAGTCAATCCTGAGTTCTATGAGGAGGATTGGTAGAAGATATGGTAGCCGGTGGAACCGGGAGATTTGATGACGTATTCATAAGCAAATTTGAATCTGATTAAAGTGGTGTATCGATCGTGAGAGGGGAATCACATCTGACAGCTTCATTCA
>JBHLOD010000315.1:0-3013 GCA_048940825.1 Promethearchaeota archaeon
TTTGATAACAGGCCTCTCAAGCTCGACGAGTTCGAACAGTACATGAAGCACGTCATCTATACAACAGCCACTCCCGGCCCCTATGAGAGGGGGATTAGTCAGCAGATTGTTGAGCAGCTCCTTAGACCCACAGGGCTTCTTGACCCCGAAGTCCTCGTCCGCCCCGTAGTGGGCCAAGTTGACAATCTCCTGGGAGAGATCAAGCGGACTGTCGCTTTGGGAAACAGAGTTCTAGTAACGACCTTGACGAAGAAGACTGCAGAGATGCTCAGTGAGTATCTGATTGAGTCCGGCGTAAAGGCAAGATATCTTCATTCTGACATCGGGACGGTTGAACGGATTGAGATTGTTAGACAACTTCGCCAAGGAAAGTTTGATGTGCTGGTGGGTATCAATCTCCTGCGAGAGGGTCTAGATCTTCCAGAAGTAGCGCTAGTAGCTATTCTTGACGCAGACAAAGAGGGATTCCTTAGGACCGATTGGGCTCTGATTCAGACAATGGGCAGAGCAGCAAGAAATGTTCACGGTCGCGTTGTGCTTTATGGCGATAGTGTTTCCACAGCGATGCAAACTGCAATCGAAGAAACCAATCGCCGGAGAGCCTTCCAGCTGAGCTACAACGAAGAGCACGGAATAGTCCCAACCTCAATTGTGAAGACGATTCAAGACATAGCTCAAGGGATACAGACCAGAGAGTCCACAGTTCAAATGAAGATTGGTGACTTTGAACCTTTTGAGGTTGAGGAGCTCGCAGACTACATCATCGATCTTGAGGAGCAGATGAAAGAGGCTGCAAGAAACTTGGAGTTCGAGAAGGCTGCCAAGCTTCGCGATGAGATCACGGAACTTAGGAAGAGAATAGAGGGTTACGAAGAGTGAAGGCGGCGACCAGAAGGAATGCAAAGGACACGTCGACCGAGTCAGAGGGTCCTAGGTCTATCACTGTAGTGGGAGCTGCCGAGAATAACCTGAAACACATCTCCTGTGAGATTCCAAAGAACACCTTGACAGTTGTGACCGGAGTCAGTGGTTCGGGCAAGTCAAGCTTGGTCTACGACACTGTTTTTTCAGAAGGTCAGAGGAGATTCGTCGAGTCGCTCTCGCCCTACGCTCGCCAGTTCCTGGGCATGCTAGAGAAACCAAAGGTTGACTTCATGTCCGGACTCTCGCCGTCTATCTCCATTGACCAGAAGAGCGTTGGCCGCAATCCGAGGAGTACAGTGGGAACTATCACAGAAATCTATGACTTTCTTAGGCTTCTTTACGCAAGGGTCGGAGTGCCACACTGTCCAGTATGTGGGAAGCGGATAGAGCCACAGACCTCTCAACAGATTGTGGATAGAGTTCTCCAGCTCGAAGAGGGCACACGTGTTATGATTATGGCCCCGATTGTTAGGGGGCGAAAGGGAGAGTACCGCAAGGAGTTCCGGGGTCTTGCCAAGAAGGGCTTCATTCGGGCCAGAGTGGACGGGAACCTCATAGAGATTGAAGAGGGCCTGTCGTTGGACCGGTACTTCGAGCACACTATTGAGGTTGTCATTGATCGAGTTCGTGTCAAACCTTCAGAGAGAGGAAGAATCTCGGAGGCAGTAGAAGCCGCTCTGGACATGGCAGACGGCGTGGTGGTCATTGCCAAGGAAAGCGGGGACCTTACACTCTCGGAACAGTTTGCTTGTGTGGACTGTGGTATCAGCTTGCCCGAGATGGAGCCGAGAATCTTCTCATGGAACACTCCCCAGGGTGCGTGCCCGCGTTGCACAGGTATTGGAGTGGTCCGAGAGTTCGACCCGTTGAAGTTCATCCGAAGCCCAGATTTGTCCTTGAATCAGGGAACGATGATTCCTGATAATTGGGTCCTTCGGAGGCGGATGTTCAGGAAGGTTGCAGAGAACTATGGATTTACTCTCGACACGCCTTGGAAGGACTTGACAGAGGATCAGAAGAGAATAATCTTCTGGGGGACAACTGAGAAGTATGAAGATTCATGGTCGAGCAGCAATGAGAGCTACGAAGTCAAGTGGGAGGGTCACTTCAAGAGGACGTTTGAAGGTTTCATCCCTCGTCAACAACGAATCTATCGCCAGACAAGGTCAGAGAGTAGAAGGCGTGACATTGAACGGCTGATGTCCGAGAAACCGTGTCCTGTCTGCAAGGGTTCACGTCTACGTCCAGAAGCGCAAGCTGTAACTTTTGGTGGCCGTTCAATATCAGAAGTTGATGAGATGTCCATCAAGGAACTGGAGAAGTTCTTCCACGAAGTCGAGATTGATCAAAGGTTTGAACCCGTCGCGGCTCCCATTCTCAGGGAGATACTGGGCCGGGTGGGCTTCCTACATGACGTCGGACTGGACTACCTTACGCTCAACAGAACGGCTCCCACCCTAGCAGGAGGAGAGAGTCAAAGGATTCGCCTTGCCAGCCAGATTGGCTCGAATCTAGTGGGTGTCACCTATGTATGTGATGAGCCAAGTGTGGGTCTACACGCCCGTGACAACAAGAAACTGCTGCAATCACTGATGCGACTTCGTGACTTGGGCAACACGGTCCTTGTGGTTGAGCATGATGAAGAAACTATGAGAAGTGCGGACTACATCGTGGACCTCGGTCCGGGTGCAGGCGCTGAGGGTGGAGAGGTGGTTGTAGCAGGCCCAATCGACAAGGTTCTGAAGTCAAAGAAGTCCATTACTGCACGCTACCTCCGCGGAGAAGAAGAGATACATCTGCCGGAGACGCGGAGGAACTCAAATGGCAGGTTCCTTGAGATTCGGGGAGCTCGGCATAACAACCTGAAAGACATCGTCGTCAGGCTGCCGCTTGGGATGTTCATCTGTGTTACAGGAGTGTCAGGTTCAGGGAAGTCGAGTCTTGTCGTGGAAACCCTTCAACGCGAACTAGCTAATAGGTTTCACAACGCAGAGGCTATTCCTGGTGATCATGATGAGTTGGTTGGCGCAGAACAGCTCGACAAGGTCATAGTGATTGATCAAAGCCCTATTGGTAGGACTCCACGATC
>JBHLOD010000316.1:0-3004 GCA_048940825.1 Promethearchaeota archaeon
GAGACATTCAGTTCTCTAGCAATGTCAGTGGGTCGTGTCTTCTGTCGTCTTTTTAGCCAGATCCGCCCTTGTTGCGTTGTTGGATATCGAAGACTGGTGAACGTAGGACGTTCCTCCTAATGCCACATTTGCTAACCTGTTTTCGGAAATAAATATTCAGTTGAATTTATAAATTAATCGGTCTTTGGAAAGCCCCGTAAAGAAAGACCATTCGGTCATTTCTGACTAGAAGCATTATGAAATCTGAATAGGTTCTTCGTTTGATTGAGGTGTTCCAGAGTTCACTACAAAACGTTCGAATCTCGCCCGGTCCACCACTTCTTCTTGCCATGCGACAAGTTGCTATCACAGCTCTATTGTGAAACACTGCTTCGGAGTTTGTATGGTTCCTGCTGGGCATACCATTCAACGTTCTCGGCAATCGTATCCACGATTGGCAGCTCATAGGGGCATTTTGATTCGCATTCGGCACATTGAATGCAATTACCAGCAGTTTCCATAGCCTTGGCGGTGTTGCCATAGTAACGATCCCCGTAGCTGTGCATTAGTTGTGCGTTCATCACCCAAGAAATGTTCACGCCCTGGGGACAAGGCTCACAATAGCCGCACCATCGGCAGAATCCCTTGCCAAGTTCCTCACGAATCTCTGCCATCCTACTATTCTCTTCCACTGTAAGGTCCCAAGAACCGTGCACTATGTCCACGATTTCCCGGATCTCTTCAAGCTTCATTACACCTGGGTCTGGTAATACATTGTCGAATTGGAGAAGATACTTGATGGCTAGACTGGCATCCCTTAGATGCCCTCCTGCAAAGGGCTTCATGGCAATGAACCCAACGTCCAGCTTCTTTGCGAGAGGCACTAGTTCTGTTGCCGCATCATTGTTGACAAAGTTGAAGGGATACTGGACTACCTCAAAGTTCTCGCTCTTGACCAACTGTATGGCTACATCCAAGACGTGGCTACTGAATCCAATATGCCGGATCGTGCCAGACTCGAGAGCCTCCTCGGCAGTCTTCATTGCACCATCATTAGCAAGAATCGATTGGTAGGCATCTGGATTGTGGACTCCATGAAACTGCCAGATGTCTATGTAGTCAGTTCGCAGTCTTTTGAGGCTTAGGTTCAGATGTTCCAAGGATGTTTCTTTGTTTCTTGCACCGCTCTTTGTTGCAAGTACGACTTGCTCTCTCCTTCCTGTGATTGCCTGTCCAATTCGCTCCTCGCTACTCCCCTTGCTACTGGTATACGCATTGGCGGTGTCTATGAAGTTTACACCTAGATCAAGAGCAAACTCAACTACTCTGACAGCCTCCTCAAAAGGAATACGTAGGATTGGAATCCCTCCGATCCCGACTCTAGAAACCTCTAGCCCGGTCTTTCCAAGTACCATGGTTCTCAAGAAGTGATTCCCCCTGACAGCCTAGACAGTTGAGCGAGATTGTGTTGAGATTTGCATTCTTCTGGTAGGCGGATATATGTATAGTGAACAGCGCTCATTTGGAAAGTAGCGAGTTCGAATCTCGCCCGGTCCACCACTTCTATTTCTGCTAGCAACTCCCCCTTCACATGACCTTCTTATACTTGAAGATTAAAAGAAGAATCACTCCAAGAGCCAGCATGAATGGGAGGGGAACGTAGAGAGGCACCCAAGGGTCACCACCGCCTGGCCAATCAACTAGGAACACAAGAGGGGCAGAAACAAGGAATGGTTGCAGCTCCGCCAATATACCTACAAGAAGCGTCTTTTTGGCGGTCGTTCGGCCGAGATATGCTCTGGTCAACATTACCGCAAAGATGAGTCTAAGAAGTGTGTAAGGCAATACGTCGAAGGGGTTCCAGAATCTAAATCCTGAATACCAGCTGGCCTCAATGTAATCCCAAGTCATAGCCCTGATTGAATCCGGACCAGGACCAATATCTATACGATATGCAAAGGGAATAACGAGGACAACTACTAGCATGATTGTGGTCAGGATGGAGAAGCGCACCGCAGTTTCTGATGTCGATTCACCCACCTTGTTGATGCTCAATCTGGCACCCGTCAATTTGCTCCATAATGTCGGCTATTATTAATTGCTTTCAGCGCCGAGGTTGAACTATGAACAGAACCTGACTTTGGGACGGCATAGCAAGGGCCGTTCGGTCAGATCTCGCCCGGTCCACCACAAATTCAGACAAAGCTTACTCAAGAAGCCATTTTCATATCCAAACGTCCATTGATACAAAATGTTATTTTCGAAGGAGGGCAGCTTAGACAACAAAAACAGTATGAGAGTGCCCTAGGACATGGACTAGGGGAACAGTCCCATGAGTCACTTAGCAGACGATTCGTTATTATCGAGGGCCGAGCGGCTAGTGCTTAATGAGAGATATGATGAGGGGCTTCAAGAGATTGGCAGACTTCGACGAAACAAGGTCGAAATAGCAGCTCAGTTGAGATGCGGCATTCTAGAGAGTCGATGCTTCACAGGCTTAGGAGAATTCAACAATGCAATCAAAGCTGCACAAAGCGTTGTGGACTTGGGGAGCAAGTTTCAAGAGCATAAAATGGATGTCGTAGATGGACTACTTGAGAAGGCCGCCGCAGCGTGGGATCTTGGTCTGTCTGACATGATACTCGAATCATGTAATCAGGCTGAAGAACTTAGAATGGAACTGATGTTAGACGATGAATCTTTCCCCGAGTCAGTCAAGGCGGACATACTTTTCCACGAGTCTATTGGCTGGAATCTAAAAGATGACAGCAACAAGGGCATCGAGTTGCTTCAGGAGAGTCTCTCAATAAGGGAAAGGTTGGGGGATTTACAGGGCATCGTATCAGCTCTTCTGCGCCTTGGTTTCTTCCTTATGGTGGCAGATCAGAATCAGGCCTTAGAATACGTGGAAAGGGCTTTGATGTTAAACAGACAGCTGAGGCGCAAAGGGCCCATTATCTTCGGTCAAGGTGTAAGAGCGTATATAGAATTAGAGAGAGGTAATTGGAGCGAATGCGAGCAGCTT
>JBHLOD010000317.1:0-3001 GCA_048940825.1 Promethearchaeota archaeon
ATTACAATCTCATCAAGGCCCAGCCAGATTGTTACGCCCTTGGTGACTCTCATCCTACTCCATCTCTCAAAGAACCGGACTGCCTCGATGCGTTCCGATGTGACTATTCTGGGCATTGCCCAGAGAGGTATGTTGCTAATCACCAGGTCGTGTTCCAGCTCTGTTCCGTTGACTGCCAGACCTAGAGTATCTCCTCCCTTCTCAACAATCTGCTTCACAGGAGCGTTGAGAATATACTCGCCGTTGATGGCATCGCAGACACGGTCTACCAAGTTCTGCATTCCGCCGATGGCGATTCCTTCATCATACTCATCAGCACCAAAGATGAGTTTTCGTGCGGACTGAATCATGTTGCTTTCCTTGTCTGTATCCTTTAGTGTGCGCAAAGCCTCATACGCTGATGCTTCGTCAATTGACACCCCAGCTGCCATGTAGATTGCACTCTGCATCACATCAAGCATGACTTGGTTTGTTGCCCCTTTTGACTCCATGAACTGTCGGAATGTGATGTCCTTGTACTCTTTCATCTCTTCGAGCTTCATTGTCTTGATCTTGGCTCCAATTCTTGCTAGACCAAGGCGACCACGCAATCCTGTAAGGGGCCACCTAAGGGTTTCGCCAACGCTTGAAGGAATCGTTCCGACTTTGTCATGCACTCGAAAGTGCCAGCCCTCGTGCAAAACAAACTGGGGAGGAGGATTCAGATGGGCCTTCAAGAAGCGGACGAAGGCACCTCTCTTGACTCGAGTCACAACATGTAGGCCTTGATCAACACGGAAATTACCAACCCAATATCCGTGCCATACGCCGCCGAGTCGCTTCGCTTTTTCGATAACTAGCACTCTCTTGCCTTCAGCAGTGAGAGCAAGAGAAGTCAGGAGACCTCCTGCACCGCCTCCAGCGACAATAGCGTCATAATCTGACGGCTCAACTCGGTCCAGGGTTGTTTCACGCATGTTGAACTCGAAACACGCCTGGATTCGTTCCTACTTAAGGCTGTCCGCTTGGGACGCATGCCACACATTGGATGGGTCAGAGAATCTCTACTGTTCGCGTCTTGTTTGAAGACTCGTACGCTGCATCCACGATTCTGTGTGCAGCAATGGCATCTAGAAAGCCTGGAGAGGGGTCTTTGTCGGACTGAATCGCCTTGATGAATGCATAACTGATTGCAGAAAACCTCTCTGTGCCAACTGTCGCCAGAGCATCATATGCCTCTGGAGCGATGTTCTTGGCCCGAACTCCGAGAGTATCGAGTAGTGCGTTGTTGGCATCATCTGCATGTACGCGCACACGCGGTTCATCAATCGTCTGAAACTCCAGCCATCGCTTGTCTGATTCAAGAGTGACTCCGATGTGTCCCTTCTCAAAGAAGAACTCAATCCTCCTCTCATTAGGACGGTCCAGTGAATGCCATATTGAGTCAAGCGTGCTCACAGTCCCATCCTTGTGAGTCAGAATCAGTGATGCTTGGTCCTCCACCTCTCTTTCCGAGAAGAAACCGATTTTTGCGTAGACGCTAACAATGTCACCGAACAACCATTGCAGGATATCGATATCGTGAATGCTGTGCTCGATGAGCGTGCCCCCTCCTGCAATCGAGTGGTTTCCTCGCCATTGAGTGTAGTATCCATGTTCAATAGGAAAGTGCTGGTCGACGCGAATATGGGCCAGTACGGGGTAGCCGAAGTTGCGAGTTTCAATGAGCTGCTTTGCGTATAGGAGGAACGGATCATATCTTAGGACCAGACCGACGCCGGCTTTTACACCTTCGTCCTTTGTTACTGCAAACATCTCCCTTGCCTGTGGGCAACTGTGTGCAAGAGGTTTCTCACAGAAGACGTCCTTCTTTGCCTTGGCCGCGGATTTCACAATGTCGGTGTGCTTACTAGTGGGAGTACACACGTATACAATGTCAACTCTGTCATCATTGATGAGGTCATTGTAGTCCTCGTAAGTCTGAGCGGCATCAAACAGTTCGGCTGCACTCTTGAGAGACTCTTCATCTATATCGCAGAGTGCATGAATATCTACATCAACGAGCCCTGCATCACGTAGTGCCGTGATGGCAACAAGATGAGCCCGCCCGATATTTCCCGTTCCAATCAAGCCCAAGCCAGTTTTCGCTTTGCTCAACGGGTCTCAACTACCGTAGCCTGCTTTAACTTGTGGATATTTGAGTCTTTGTCCTTCTCTCTCTTGACAGAGGATTGGACACGACTATTCTTAATAAGCATCAAGAAATGAAAGACTCTGCAGGAGCTGATGTAGTGACCTCCGCAGACAAGTTGTTGATGGATGCAAAGGCGGCCCTTGAAGAGGGAAGAAGGGAGGCCGCTGCAAAATCAATAACCTTGGCTGCCAAAGTCTTTGCCTCACAGGAGGAGTACGAGAATGCCGCGACACTCTATGAGAGAGCCGGATTCATCTATCGCGACCTGTACATGGCATACGAATCCTATCAGTCCTTTGACAATGCAACTCTCATGCGAATTCGACAGCCTTCCTCAGAGAAGGTACACAGGAAGATAGTCGATCTCAACTCTAAGGCTGGAGACATTGCAGAGCAAGCTACAGACTACAAGCGTGCTGCGGACTTCTACTTCAGAGCCGCAGATTTCAGCGCCGATGAAGAGGAGAAACGCACGATAACTCTCAAGGCGGCAGATGCTCTGGAGAATCTTGCAGACGTCAGAGAGGAGGAGGAGGACCTCGAGAGCGCCGTCAGCTTGCTGAAGAAAGTGGGTAGAATCTATTACACATCAGGTGACGATGAAATAGGTGGCAGAATAAACGATCGCGCATCGAAGGTTTCGTTGAAATGGGCAGAGAAGGCGAAAGAGGATGGAGACCTCCTCTCGGCGGGAAATGCCTATGCGGAGGCGGCTCAAATTGTGCAGACACAGGGAGAATTGCCAGAAGCCACGCGTCTGATGATGGAAGCTGGAGACCTATACGAAGCCGTTGGACTGTTCGAGAAAGCAGGGAACATATTTGATGC
>JBHLOD010000318.1:0-2994 GCA_048940825.1 Promethearchaeota archaeon
GCGACTAGGCCTTCAGCCATATGTTCATGAACTTCTGGCGTTCTTCAGGGAATCTACTTGGATCCTTGCACATCATCAAGAAACGGCCATCGTAAGACCGTTCTTTCACATTCGCCAGAATTGGTTCGAAGTCTATTGAGCCCTCGCCAATGCTGAGATGCTCATCGTACTTTCTCGCCAATACGAGTAGCTCCTCTCGAGGTACTTCTCTATCGCTTCGAAGCTGACGTACCTCTTCCACCATTCTCATCCCGTGGTTGTCATGGATATTGATCATTCTCACTCTCTCGTGGAAGGACTGCACAATATCACTGGCCCTATTCCTTAGTGCCATGATCTGCCCATGCCCAATGTCCAAGGAGATACTCAACTGAGGGCATCTGTCAAGCAAGAGAGTCAGTTCCGTATAGTAAAGTCCAAGTGTTTCGACTGCAAGATCGATTCCTCTCTCCTGAGCAGTTTCACAGGCAAGATGTATCGAATCCAAGAAACCGTCAATTTCCTGGTCGCTATAGAAGATGGTTGAGAGAGCCGTGTGACACGTCACCAATTCTGCTCCTATCTCAGAACCTATGTCGATGAAGGGAACTATCTCTCTAGGAATATCCATAGGTCTCCAACAGGGGTCGCTTGGAAGATGCAGGGTACAGACAATGCCATTGTCGGAGAGCAGTCGCGACACTTCTCTAAAGTCAAGGCTGTAGTTGAGGTCCATTCGTAGGTCAATAAAGTCTGGCTCGTGCGGAATGGCTTTCCTGACTTGGTCAGTGTGTCTAGCAAAGCTTCCAATCTGCACTGGCAGTCACCTGGCTGGAGTTCGACCTGTGCGGCTTTTGTGGGTTTTGGTCCAGATACTCTGCGAATGTCCATCGTACTAGGCAAGTTTATTGCCAAGTAGCCTAAAACCTCTTGAACGCCCACAAGCGTTATTAGCCTCATCACGTTTCGTGATACAATATACTAGCCTTGGAGCGTATGGACCCTGTCGGAGAACGTCGCCTTCCTCTTCAAGCTTGTATTTCTCGGAGAGGGAGCTGTAGGTAAGACTAGTCTCGTGGGACGATATGTCTATGATTCGTTTGAGGGGGACTATCTTGCCACCATAGGCACAGACATCCATGTGAAGACAGTTCATTTAGACGACACCACCGTGAAACTGGTTGTGTGGGATATAGCGGGGCAAGACGATTTTGCTCAGCTTCGGAAGGCCTACTATCAAAGCGCCTCTGGAGCATTCTTCGTCTACGACTGCACACGACCCGAAACGCTCTCAAGAATTGATGGATGGTTGAAAAGCCTCTACGATGTAACAGACAACATACCATTGGTTCTTCTTGAAAACAAGATAGACCTCGAATCGAAGGTTGACCCAAAGGAGATTGAGAAGACAATCGAGAAATATGGGCTGACCTTTGTCCGTACCAGTGCTAAGGAAGATACCAACGTGGAGGAAGCGTTCAGGCAGATAACCCGAGAAATACTGGAACGCACACGCAGCAAGGACTCATCCATCTGATACTGCCTGCCAAGCGGAAACTTAACAAGCAGTTCTTTCATACAAGAGTCAGGTGCTGCCGCCATGTCGAGCCCTGACTTCATCTACAAAGTGATTCTGTTGGGTGACTCGGCCGTAGGCAAGACATCTCTCGTTCAGAGGTATGTGTATGATAGTCTGAGTCCTGACATCGGTAGGACTATCGGAGCAATACTTCATGTGAAGACTGTCGAGTTCGACGAGAACGTCTTCAAACTGGTGATCTGGGACATAGCCGGGCAAGACTCCTACAAACAGATGCGTGAGCAGTATTGTGCCAACGCGAGTGGTGCATTCTTTGTATTCGATAGGTCTCGCCCCGAAACGCTGGGAAGTATTGACGGCTGGCTTGAGCCGCTGTACTCCTCCACAGGTGAGATTCCAGTCCTGGTTTTGGAGAACAAAGTTGACCTGGACCCCATATTCTCTGAGGAAGATATCAAACGTGAAACTGAGAAGAGGGGTCTCGAGCTAATACAGACAAGCGCCACTAAGGGCAGAAATGTCAATCAAGCCTTCGAGAACCTCGTGAGGACCGTTAGATCGCGAAGGTCCTAGTGTGGGGCGTCAGGTGCACTTCCTTTGTAGGCAAGTCCAAGCTTCTTCTTTTCACCTGTCACCATGTAGACAGCGCGTTCGGCAATGGTAAAAGCTTGGTCCGCGGCTCTCTCGCAATACCTGCCCACAATAACATAGAACATAGCCATCGTCGTGATGTCTGTTCTCTTCCTAAGGTACTCGACAATCTCTTCAAACATCTCAGAGGTTTCCTTGTCGCTATCCGATTCTAGTTTCTCCAGCTGGTCCACTTCTGACAAGTCACCGTCTAGAATCCCCTTCATCGCAATCGCAAGGGTCCTTAGTGCAAGGTCTGCAAGGTAAGGAAGAGACTCTAGCTCCTTGAAGTGCTCTAGTCCTTCGCAGAGATTCACTATATGAGATATCTTGTAGGCGTATCTTCCGACCCGGTACAGGTTATGAGCAACTTGAAGGTACGTCGCAAGCTTCCGCAGATCGGAAGCGACCGGCTGCCTTCGAGCTATTGTTTCGAATACGTTTGCTTCGATGTTCTCTACCATCTCTTCAATGGATGCAGACTCGCTTTTCACTTCTCCTGCCTTTTCTTGGTCAAGCTTCTCAAAAGCCTTCATAGACTGTCCGAACGCATCACTCGACATTTCATGAAGCTTCTTGACCTTCTTGGCTATCTCCTCTAGATGAATCTCAAGTTGTGTCCTCAACTTTTTCACCTATCCTATTCTTCCAGTAATGAACGCCTCTGTTCTCTCGTCCCTGGGAGCTTCCGCAATCCTACTAGTCTTGTCAAACTCCACCAACTCGCCCAGATAAAGAAACGCTGCTTGATCGGACACTCTGAATGCCTGCTGGACATTGTGAGTGACAAGTATGACAGTAATCTCCTCCTTCAGTTTCATAATCAGCTCTTCAATCTTTCCAGC
>JBHLOD010000319.1:0-2978 GCA_048940825.1 Promethearchaeota archaeon
AATGGGTCGACGCTACCGACGACCTGTTGAAGTCAAAGAAGAAGCTGCGGTCTGCCAGAATGGCTGCATACCGCGACATAGTGAAGGAGGCGGCATAGAGGATGTACGGACATCAAGGAAAGATACTACACGTTGACCTTAGCAGAAACAAGATTTGGAAGGAAGACTTCCCTGAGGAATGGAAACGCGAATATGTTGGCTCCAGGGGTGTAAATGCCAGGCTTCTATGGGATTATTGTAAGGACCCAGAGATCACGTGGGATCACCCGAAGAACGTTGTAATCTATGCTCCAGGAGCTCTCACAGGTACTACCGCACCATGCTCAGGAAGAACATCTGTCACAACGGTTGGCTGCACGACTGGACTGTACCTGAAGACCAACACCGGTGGTCACTGGGGTGCTGAACTGAAGTTCGCCGGGTACGATCATTTGGTCGTACACGGAGTGGCAGACAAACCCTCCTACATCAACATTGAGGATGACCACGTTGAAATCAAGGACGCCAAGGATCTCTGGGGCAAAGACATCATCCAGACTGATACGCTTCTGAAGAAGTGGCATGGCAACGAGTCCAAGGGACTCTACATCGGACCGGCCGGTGAGAATCTGGTGCGGGCTTCATCAATCCAATGCTCATTGTATCATGCAGCCGGTAGAGGTGGAGGAGCCGCAGTAATGGGGAAGAAGAACCTGAAAGCAATATCTGTCAGGGGAACCAATCCAGTCAGTGTAAAAGACCCCAAGAAGTTCGCCGAGATTGCCAAGGAACAAAGAGAGCTCCTGAGAGCAGACAGTGGTTCCATAGGCCTTCATGACTACGGGACAGCGGGATCAATCGCCGCAGTCAACGAACTACATGCATTTCCGGGGAAGAATTGGCAGACCGGATACACTGAGAATCCATATCCAATAACAGGTCAGGCACTTGTGGAAAAGGGCTACCTCAAAAGACGAGTGGCTTGTTTCGGATGCACGATAGGTTGCCATCGATATTCAGTTATCGAGAAAGGGCCCAACAAGGGAATTGCCAGTGGTGGTCCAGAGTACGAAACATTCGGGGCACTAGGAAATGGCCCGGGTATAATTGACACAGAAGGAGTGCTTCTCCTCAACGAGTTGTGCAACCGGCTCGGTCTGGATACAATAACGGCAGGCACTGTGATACAGTGGGCAATTGAGAGCTATGAGAGAGGAATCCTCACGAAAGAAGACACTGACGGAATGGAACTTGGCTGGGGCAAGCTCGAGGAAACTCTCAAGGGAGTTGAGGCAATTGCCCTACGTACAGGCAAGCTTGGTGATCTCCTAGGTGACGGTCTCAAGATTGCCACTAAGAAGGTAGGTCAGGACTCATACAAGTGGGCGATAATGAACGCCAAGGGACTAGAACAGTCGAACGTTGAAACCCGCTCAGCGAAGGCGTATGCTCTGGCGTTTGCAGTGAATCCACGCGGCAATGATCATCTTATGACCGAAACCTTTGCAGAGTTCGGGGCCAGTCCTGAGGCCATTGATGTCATTGAGAAGGTAACGGGTGACAAGAAATGGGCTTCACCTCACTTCACTGAGTACCGAGCAGAAATTGTGCGATGGCATGAGGACTGTTATGAGATAACCGAGGCCCTAGGCTACTGTGTATTCACATCGACTGCTGCATTTGGTGTCAATCCAGACAATATGGCGAGGATCTACGAGGCTGCCACTGGCATCTCGATGACCGAAGACGAAATGATGCTCACCGGACGGAGAGTTGTGACACTCGAGAAAGCATTCAACGTGACTCGAGGAGCAACCAGAGAACACGATAACCTGCCTTGGCGTCTCATGAACGAGGGAGCAGCATCTGGCCCGCTAAAGGGAGAAAGAAACTCTCAGGAGGAGCTTGATGGCATGCTTGACAGGTACTACACACTGCATGAGTGGGATTTGAAGACCAGCTGGCCATACAAGAAGACGTATGACAAGTTGGGCCTCAAGGATGTAGGTGACTTCCTAGAGAAGATTGGGAAGCTACCCTAAGTTAGGGGGAGTGCTTCCCCCCTCTTCTCTTTCTGAAGGATATGGTGAGAGATTGATGAAAGGTTACAAGGAATTTGGAACTGCAATGACGGGAGTCTTCCCGGTCAGAGAAGGTGTTGAGCTAGCAAGAATCTCAGAGGAGTACGGGATGGGCTCGGTCTGGTTTGCGGAGGACTACTTCTTCAGGGGAGGAATCCCGTATCTCGCAGCAGCATCTTTGGTCACTGAGAGGATTCGAATAGGCCTAGGGGTCATCAATCCGTATTCTCGACATCCTGCACTTGCTGCAATGGAGTTTGCCACAATTGACGAGATGTGTAACAAACGAACTGTCTTCGGGCTAGGTTCCGGAGTACCCTTTTGGATGGATCAGATGGGTCTTTGGGACAAAAAGCCCCTCTCTAGGACTCGAGAGTTCATCGAGGTGATTCGAAAGGTAGTAACAGGCGGCAACATCAATCACAAAGGCAGGTTCTTCACCTGCAAGGACGTCCAGCTAATCTTCGAGCCTGTTCGGAAGGAGGTGCCTATCTACCTGGCCTTCGAAGGAAAGATGGGTCTGAAACTTGCCGGAGAAATCGGTGACGGGGCTATCACTTCCATATTCACGACAGCTAGTTATGTCAAGTTCGCGTGGGAAAGAGTCAGAGTAGGTGCTCAAGAAGCAGGTCGCAAACTGGATGATTTCGAGATGGTCGTCTACTTGCCAATGGTGATTGATGACGACCTTGACAGGGCCCTGAATATCGCACGCGAGTTCTCCAAGCTCTATCTTCCTCACTCTCAACCCGGAGGGCCTCTCATGGAACACGCAGGTGTGACAGCCGAGGACACTGAGGCATTTAGGAAGGCCTCAGAGGAGGGCAAAGACGAACTCCTCTCTGAGCTGATCACTGACGAAATGGTCCTGTCACTATGTGTTGTGGGTGACTTGGATTCATGCATCAAGCAGGTTCG
>JBHLOD010000320.1:0-2975 GCA_048940825.1 Promethearchaeota archaeon
TCCGAAGGTCGAGGGCGGCGTCTCGGAGAGTCTGATAGCGCTCGGTGGGCTCTTTCGCCAGGCACTTGTCCACGATGTGCTGGAGCTCGAAAGCGGCTTCATCGGACACATCCGGGCCCAAGGCGGGGAGCCGCGGGGCCGATTGGCTCAGGATGGCGTTCAGGGTGTCCGCACCGGTGGGCCCGGCAAAGGGTGTCCGCCCGGTGACGAGCTCGTGGAGGACGATGCCGAAGCTGAAGATGTCGCTCCGGTGATCGATGGTTTGCCCGCGGGCTTGCTCGGGCGACATATAGGATACGGTTCCCATCACCTTGCCGGGATCCGTTTCTCCTTTGAGAGCCGTCGGGGCCTCGCTGTCCGTGCCTCCCAGAGGCTCCACCAGTTTTGCCAGACCGAAATCGATGATCTTGGCGTGACCTTCTTCGGTCACCATGATGTTGGCGGGCTTGAGGTCGCGGTGGACGACGCCCTTGTCATGGGCCAGGGCCATTCCCTCGGCGACTTCGGTGGCGAGATCGATGGCTCGACTGAGCGACAAGCGCTTCTGTTCCAGAACATCTTGGAGTTTCTCGCCGTGTATGAGCTCCATGACGATGAATGTGACGCCCTCCACTTCATCGACTTCATAGACCACGCCGATGTGGGGGTGCTCGAGCTTGGCGGCGGCCTTGGCTTCGTGGAGGAAGCGGCGCTTGCGCTCGGGATCGGCGACGAGCTCGGGGGGAAGCACTTTGAGAGCGACTTCGCGGTCGAGATTCACATCGACGGCGCGATAGACGATCCCCATACCGCCGCGACTGAGCTCTTCGAGGATTTTGTAGTGCGCGAGGGTGCGCCCGAGCATGGGATCCCTCCTATGGGCGGAGAGAATAGTACTTTGCGGTATGGAAAGTCAAAGAGTGTGGGAGGTGAGGAGCTCTCGGATGACATCCGCCGGAAACGGTTTGCCGTGGGCCGGGTACACCTTAGTGGCACCTTTTTCCAGCAACGTTTTCCAGCTCTTGACGACCGCCTCCTGGTCTTCGGCGAAAATGGGCAGTCCAGGGGAAAGACGCAGAGGGAATTTGTTCATGGCCAAGTCGCCGACGAACGCCTCGCCGCTATCGAGCAGGACACTGACCGAGCCTGACGAGTGTCCAGGGGTGTGAAGCACGCGGCCGGGTATACCGTAGTCGGACAATGAAAGGCCCTCATGTGTCAGCACGACGTCGACTTTCGTCGGTGGAAACGTGATCAACGGCATGAACACCTTGAGAAGTCTGGAAAATGCACGGCCCCACCGGGTTACCGCCGGCGGGAGTGGCGTTAGGCCCTGTTCCAACCAGGGCGCCTCGCACTCGTGCATGGCGAGCTTTCCGCCGGTGATAATCTGCAGATCACGCGCTGAACCAACATGATCCCAGTGGCCGTGGGTCAGCACGATCAGCAGCACCTCCTCAGGTCGGATCGACGCCCGTTCGAGGCCACGCAGGAAGCTCCTACCTTTCTTGGGGGCGCCGGCATCCACGGTGATGACGCCGCCTCCTCTCAGGACATAGCAGGTATCGAATCCCAGACCGATGGGGAAGATCTCGACTTTCATCCGGCTCACGCCTTCATCTTCTCTTTGTCAAAGTCCCAGAAAACCGTCTTCCCTCTCTTTATCGATTCGTTGACCATGTGGGCGCAGGCCGCGGCACGGTGCCCCATCAAGGCGTCCTCGACGGGGGGCTTGCGCGTTCGCACCGAGTCGAAGAAACGGGCCAGGTGGACGAGGGTGGCGTTTTTTCCCCACTCCTCATAGATTTCAGAGTGCGATTTCATCTGAGGCTTCCAGGTCTCGGGTGTCTCGAGCGCCTGTACTTTCGGATCGTCGTAATACTGCTTGGCCAAATCCTCCGTCCACGAGGTGACCACCCAGCGGTTGTCTTCATAGACGTTTTCGGGCGTAAAGGTCAATCTCCCGCCCCGGAAGGCGATGCTTCCTTCGGTTCCTAGAATCTCGAACCCGGACTCGCTCGAAGACTGGTTGTTGAACGTCGAGCTCAGGTTGACGGTAAAACCCTCGGGATAAACCATGATTCCGTTGACGGTATCGTGGACATCTCTCGATTCTTTCCAGCGATAGAGCTGTCCGGAGGCGGTGACGCTTTCCGGCATCTTGGCACCCATGATGAAGTGGATCGATGTGACGAGGTGAACGAATAGGTCGGTTGGAATGCCGCCGGAGTAGTCCCAGTAGCAGCGCCACCTGAAGAAGCGTTCCAGACTGAAGGGTCGCTTCGGTGCCGGCCCGAGGAACCGGCTCCAGTTCACTGTCCTCTCATCGGCATCGGGCGGGATAGGGTAGAGCCAGGCGCCACTGGCCGTGTTTCGATTGTACGACGCTCGGATCATCGTCACTTGCCCGAGCCTCCCGTCCGCCACCAGCTTTCGCGCCATTTCCTGAGTGGCCGAGCTCATCCCTTGACTGCCGACTTGGTAGATCTGTGACGAGCTCTTCAAGGCGGAGAGAATCTCGAGGCCCTCGTCCACGGCGAATGTCATGGGTTTTTCGATGTAGACATCCTTGCCGGCGGACAAGGCGTCGAGCGACATTTGGCGATGCCAGTGATCCGGCGTGCCAATGATGACGGCGTCGACCCCCGGGTTGTCGAGGATCTTGCGGTAGTCGTCGACGATCACGGCTTTGTTCTCGGTCAACGAGCGTGCCCGTTCCGCCCGCCCCCGGTAGGCGTCGCACACCGCGATGATCTCCACCCCGGGGAGCTCCATGGATAAGTGCATCAGCTCCTGGGCGCGAGCGCCCGAGCCGAGCACACCGACGGTAACCTTGTTGTTGGCTGCCGTCTGTCCGAAAGCTCTGGGGACAAGAGTGGCTGCGGCGGCAGCCAATGAGCTGGTTTTCATGAACTCACGCCGATTCATAAATGCCTCCGTTATTTGAACGCGATTAGACCGACGGTTTCCAAGGTATTGAGGTAATTGATGACGTC
>JBHLOD010000321.1:0-2973 GCA_048940825.1 Promethearchaeota archaeon
GGAGGAAATGAATTATGGTATTCAATCCTTTACCTGGTTTAGAGCTGGTCTGGGATATTGTCGCATTCATTATCTCGTTCATCTTGATCCTAATGCTAGTCCAGATAAATGCTGCAATAGAGAAGAGCGGCAAGCTATCGACGGTGGTGACAAGGAAGGTTATCCATACCTTCGCAGCCCCTGTGTGGGCGGTGTCATGGTTGCTCTTCTCAGGAGGAGTATTCAGTCGTTGGCTAGCAATGGTCGTCCCTCTTCTCTTTGTAATCCAGTTCATCGCAATCGGAACTGGGAAGATGCAGAATGAGGACTTCGTGCGATCCATGTCTAGAAGTGGGGATCCCAGAGAGCTTCTTGGAGGAACGTTATACTATGCCTTCATGATGGTTGTTATCGGAATTCTCTGGTTCTATGTCCCACCTGATGGCAACTTGGCCAATGCCACTCCGCTAGCACTGGTTGTCTTTGGATGTCTAGCTGGTGGTGACGGGTTCGCCGACGTTATAGGACGCAAGTATGGCGGTGACAGGAAATTTGGGATTGGCGGCGCTGAGAAGACACTTGCAGGCGTCATTGGGATGTTCATCGGATCATTCCTGTTCAGCTTTGTCTTGGTGTTTCTGTTCTCGATTGAGGTAGCCGCCTTTAGTGTGGTAGACTTGATTCTGCCAATTGTGGTTGTGAGTCTTGTTGCGACGATCGTGGAGGCAATAACACCAAAGGGCCTTGACAATCTGACCATTTCTATTGCAGCCATTGTGATGGTGCTTCTGCTACCCTATCTTGGACTGTTCTGGCCGTTTCCGACGTTCAGCCTGTTCTAGATGCCATGGTGTGCACAATGACCCAGGACCTGACAGTCATCAAGCTTGGCGGTTCGTTACTGACTGATAAGACAAAACCCTACACCTACAGGAAGGACGTTCTCAAGTCGGTAGCCCGAGAGATTGGAGAGTGCCTCGATGAGGGTCTAATCCAGTCCTTAGTCTTGATGCATGGTGTTGGTTCTTTTGGCCACCCACCTGTTCTCGAACACAATCTACACAAGGGATTCCTAGGTCCCGAGCAACTTCTACCTCTATCAAAAACGCAGGAGAGTGTTGCCGAACTCCGTCACATCATAGTGAAAGAGCTCCAAACCGCTGGAATCCCTGTATGCCTGATGTATCCATCATCAATGGTGACCTCTGAGAAGATGCGGATGACCGACTACTTCTTGGAGCCATTGAAGGGCTTTGCTTCAGTCGGGATGGTGCCCCTATTGGGGGGCGATATCCTGATTGACTCGGTCATGGGCTGGAGTGTTGGCAGCGGAGATCAGTTGGCCGTTATCATCTGCAAAGAGCTAGATGCCAGGCGTCTGATTCTCGCTTCCGATGTTTCTGGTATCTATGAGGCCGACCCTAAGCTGAAGCCGGAGGCTGCACTAATTGATGTAGTCAATCTGAGCAGTCTCGAAGCGACTCTGGAGCGAATGGGCAAATCGGGAATGGAGGACGCGAGTGGGGCAATGAAGGGCAAACTCCAGTCATTGATCCCTGCTATGCCTCTGATTGAGAAAGGGTTGGAAGTCGGACTCCTCTCAATGATGGAATATGGCAATCTAAAGGCGTTCCTAAGGGAAGAGCCGGTCCAAGCCACGCGTGTTGTCGTGAACTAGAGGAAAACCTGGGACTCTAAGTCCCAGAACCTCTCTTTTTCTCAATCTGACTTCGATATATGTCGAGCAGCTTCCTTGTATGCTCTTTCAAGTCATAGTGGTTCTCTACGGTGTTTCTAGCATTATTCCCAAGTTCCGATTGTAATTCCTCGTCTGACAGAACCTTTCTAATGGCTTCAACTAGCGGACTAACTTCCCCCGGAGGGACAGCCAGACCATCGTGACCGTGAGTGACAATCTCTGCTGGACCGTACACATTCGTGGTCACAACTGGAACCCCACAGGCCATGGCCTCTATGATTGAAAGGCCAAAGGGCTCTCTTCTTGAAGGGTAGAGGAAGACTCTGCTCCTATTAATCAGGTCTGGTATTCTCTCGGTTTCCACTACTCCGAGATAATCGACCATCTCCGATACACCCTTCTCTTCAAGATCTTGGAGCAGCCTGTCTTTGTAGGATCCGTCCCCCGTCATGAGCATTCTGAGGCCTGGAAAATGCTGCTTGAGTTGAAGAAGTATCTCGGGAAACAGGTCGACTGCTTTCATGGTTTCAAGTCTGCCAAGGAATGCAACGTCCCACTGTTTGTGGATGCCAGATTTGGGACTGAATACTGAAAGATTCACTGCATTCTGAAGTGTAATCACCCTGTCTGCCAGATTCTCGGGAAACAAGTGCTCTCGAAGGGTTTCTGCGACATTCTCGCTGACTGCAAGCACCAAGTCAAAGGGCATGTGCGAAGCAAATTGTACGTAGTCAGTTGTGTTGGTCCCGTTTGGTAGTACTAGTGGCTTGGGTAGGCCATGAATGGACACTACCGTTGGTACGTTTGTCACTTCCTCGGCCTGGTGTAGGGTTTCCAAAACGCGGTTGAACACCACGTAGGTACTGTGAGCGTGTATCACCTCCGGCATCACATCAAGAAGCAGTCTGCGAAGTTGTTTTACCAGCAACGACACATTCTGCTCCAAGTCATCTGATGTGAACAGCTGCTCCGCAGCCACAGACCTTTCATCCTCAGACAGTGCGTAGAACTCCCACTTGCGTGCTTCCAACAGATTTCCAGGGAGATGAAGAAGTGTGTAGTGAGAACGGACGATTCTGTCCAAGAAATCACGTGCCGGTGCCTGAGTCACTACGTACGACTCGTGCCCTTCTGAAACGAGTTCCTCGGATAGGTAATGCAGTATTGCTTCGTACCCACCTAGACCGGCAGGGTTAAGGCTATCACAAAGGTGGAGAATCCTCATACTCAGTCCTAGCCAGACTCAATCAAGGATGTCTAATCTATCTATCGAGGAACACGCCAGTGAATCGACG
>JBHLOD010000011.1:0-12161 GCA_048940825.1 Promethearchaeota archaeon
TAGGTCGGTTTCAATTCAACACAAGCTTTTTAATGACGGCTCAGGTCTTCGCCGTCGATACCTCCTTGGTTGAGGTCTGAATGTAATGGCTGAGGATTCTGAATGGTCTGAAGATATGGAAGTCGAGGAGGACGAGTTAGACCTAGAGGAGGCCTCTGATGAAAAGGACAGTGAAATACGCCATGAACCAGAGGCTCCGAGAAGACTGAGCCTAGAGAATCCAATCGGCATCATCTTTAACGTTCGGATGCTGAGACGAGTTGTCCAGCTTGTGTTCCTCCTAGGAATAAATGCATACGTAATCGCAGCATGGTTTGGTGGAGAACAAGTCCTAGCATTCTGGGAGGGTGTTCGCGACTTCTTGCCGACTTTGCCAATCATCGCTCCCTTGGAGGCACCAAATGCAGTTCTTGCAGGCACTTTCGATACTCTTCAAAGGGAATTCACGGGAGGTGTATTCCCGTTCTTCACTCTCGGAGCGATGATCATTATTCTCACAATTCTTGGGAGATCCGCTTGCGGATGGGTGTGTCCGATTGGGACTATTCAAGACTTCGCCACACTTCCGAAAAGGTCTAAGTTGCGTCCTTCTCCGAATACCGAGAATGAGCTTCGGCGTGTAAAGACGTACATCTTCGTAATTGTGATAGGGCTGGCCGTTTGGGTCGGGATAAGCAGAATCCTTGGGACTGCTGATGATCTTGTGAATATCCTTGGGCCATTTGCTACTGCGGCATTTGATCCATTCAACCCCGCTTTCATTATCTTCTATGAGGCCACCACGCAGCTTTGGCCCTCTTCGCTGGAAACTCTGTGGTACATCACACAGTGGGGCTTCTTCATTGGGCAGATTGCGTTCGTGCTTATTATCGTAGGTGTCGGAGTATGGGTGCCTCGATGGTTCTGCAGATGGTTGTGCCCTGCAGGATGGCTCTATGGTGCTTTCTCCAGAGAGGCTCTATTTGGGATAGGTAGGAATCCTGCACGATGCACACCGGACACCTGTAATGTGTGTGAAGTGGTGTGTCCCATGAACATCAGGATTCGCCGCTCTCCTTACAAGGCGTTGCGTTCGCCGGAGTGTATTTTGTGTCTTGAGTGCAAGAGTCACTGTCCAAATGGGGCAATCGTACTACGATTCTCGTGATTGCTCCCTAGTACGCCTTCGGGTAGCCCTCTCGAAACTATCCTGCACACTGGCAAACAAATCCATCAGTCTGAGACCAAACACCGTTATTCTTGCACCCCCACCCCCCTCGGTGCCACCCTTGTAGGTTTCCAGAAGCTTGACTCCGGTCTTCTGCTCGATCTTCCTCACAACACCCCAGGCATAGCGATATGACATTCCTAGCGCCTTCGCTCCCTCCGTGATTGTTCCATTCTCTTTGATGCTCCTCAAGATTGCGAAAGCACCAGGTCCAAAGACATAGTCGCCATCGTGCTCCAACCACAACTTCCAGTTAGGCTTCAGCTTTGAAAATGCGTCATCTTCAGCAGTCATCGGTGAACACTTCCCGAGTCCACTGACTAAGGGGTAGACTACTACTCATATGACAGTTGCTAATGGCCCCACCGCAGTCGCTCTGGCTTCGTGTCCTTCTTGAATTCCTTCTTAACGTGTTTCCAGTGGTCGGAGCAGAGATAGACCTTCCTTGAACGAGCGTCCTTTACTTGCAGACCTGTATCTGCGATGCTCTTGGTGATGCGTACTGTGGGGAAAGACCGCTTAGAATCCTTTTGACACCCAACAATACTGCAGACCTTCTTTGTAGACGACAACTTCCTCACTTCATCGATGAGCGTACAAGTTCACATTATAACATTGACGGACCAAGAGAACCCTAAACATCACCCTTCGGGGTCAGCAGTGGACCCTCTGAGTAGTCAAACATGACCTGTTCTTCTGTGGACATTCTAAGCCGGAGTGATAGGGAGCTGTCCACCTCACCTACCTGGACTGCAGTAAGCCCGCACTGGCGGGCTACTCCCGTTACCAGGGACAAGTTCTCCGGATTCACTGAAACAAGGAATCCCAATGATACGTACATGCGGACCCAGTCTTCAAGTTCTATAGACTTGGGACGAGTTGAGTCCACTGCATCAAGGTCCAGGAATCCTCCCTTCCCTGAGTACTCCAGTAGCATTCCGGCAGTGCCCACAAGTCCTGCAACAGAAACATCCTTGGCAGCGGTCACAAGATGTTGCTGAGCCAGTCTGTTCATCACAGAGAGTCGTTCCACGACCTCATTCGCAGGTCGCTCAGTGACCGAGTCCCAACCTAGCTTGTAGCTTGTCCCTTGACGTCCGTGAGTATCGAAGAGTAGGATCATCACATCGTCTTCGCGAGCCCCGCCGGCTGTTAGCATATTCTCTTTCTTTACCGTCCCTGTCGCTGAACCAACGACATAGGTAGATCTGGACTGTGGATTCGTGTGCCCTCTCACTATTGGGACTCGAAATGTGTGAGACCCATCTATCAATCCCTCCAAGATTTGCTCGCCGATACTGGAGTCTGAGTATGAAAGTGCCACAGCGAAGGAGGTAGGAGTGCCTCCTGCAGCATAGATGTCCATTACGGTTGCCAACACTGCATTGAATCCTGCTGCTCGCGGATAGTTGAGGCATAGCTCCTCGACAATTGCATCAGTTGTGAGCAGAACAATCTCGTCGCTCGTTGTCAAGATTGCGGCGGAATCTTCGCCAAGTCCATGTTCTTGATTGCCATTGTAAGACGTGGCACGGAGACGTCCGATGATAGAAGGAAGAACGTACTTGCGCGATATTCCTTCAAACTCGTGTAGGAGACGAACAATCTCCACTAGACGTGTCAAACAGATCCACTCTTGGGAGAATCAGTGAGCTACGGCGGACCGAGGAAACCTATCGCGAAAGCAGCCTGTCCGAGTATGATTCCAATTCCCAACAAAGAAAGCCCTATCATGAGGTAAATCAGGGCCCTCATTTCTGAACGAACTTCCTCTAGCACTTTGGATCACCTTGGCTTGCTGCGATGACTTGCGTGTTGCTTATAGACGTTGCGGGAAAGGTCCTATGTGAGCCCATCTCTATCGAAGGCTCTCTTTCCACCCAGATGCTTGGAGTATATGGACGGGACTTCTTCTGACCCATCTTCAATAGAGTCGATATCTTCATTAGAGAAGGCCGGCACGATACGAAGTCCTTTGCATTTGCCAGCATCCGTCATCTTCCGTATGGCGCATACTCCGAACTTGCACCAGGCCCCATCGCACTCATCGTCAATCTCCGTACACATTACCGTCTTCTTCGATTGTGTATGTCGAATCTTGAGCGCGCTAGGCTGGCGACTACATTTGAATTCCTTACAGGTAGGTGTGCAAACAGTGAGACCTTTGGACATAACAACTCACTCCAAACACAACACATTGTTCATTTCTTCTTCTTTGCTTCAGCGAGAACCTCATCCAGAATGGACCTGCCTATTTCTAGAATCTTCAAGGACCGTTCCACTCCGGCTCTTGCTGTTTCATACTTGCCTGTTGAAACGTCCCCGACCCTGTGCCGAGCTTTGAGTCGACTGCCGTCCCTTTGCAAGGTTCCGCTTGTCCTGCTGATGCTCTTCACCCAGGTTTCTGCATCCTTTATGGAACTCTTGAGACTCTTCCTGAGAGTCTTGATTGTGTCAGCAATCTTCTTCTTCTGCTCCTTGTAGACAGACTTGTCCAGAGTTTCCTCCATCTCTTTGAGCTTGGAACTCTTCTCCTCTAGCTCATCAAGTGTCTTAACGATTCTCTCCAGACGAAGGTCACCTCTGAAGTCAGACAGCTCCTCTCGCCTCGACTTGGTCCTATCAAAGGCGGCCCGCAGGTCTTCGGCCCGTGCAGTAAGGAGGGCCTTGTCAGCACGTTTCAGCTTGAGAGCCTGCCTTGTGGCTTGAATCTGATCAACCAGAGTGTCAAGTTCCTTTCGAATGACCTCTAGTTCAGCTCTCGCCATCAGAGTAACAAACTCTCTTTGGTCCATTCCCTCTACGGTCATGCCAAACTGGACTGCTCCTACTGGTTCATCAGCCACTGGCAGCCCCGGATCTAGAGGCGTCGCAAAGGCCTCTGGGTCCAATTTGTCTTCTTCAGAAACTACCAAGGGTTTCCCGCAAGACTTGCAGAAACTCCCCTCAGGAACTTCCATACCACATGAGGGACAAGTGACAAGTGCCTCAGACATCGGATTGCTCCGCCCCATGCAGAGTCTAGCTTGAAAGAATGTGTCTTGACTTGATGCCCAGATGCCACTACGTTAGTGTACCGAGCCTCGCCGTTACTTCATCTAGCTTCGCCTTAGTTGAAACTATGCTCTGCGCGCCATAATCGGGAAGAACCTTCAGCTCTTCCACAAGAAGCGCAATTGCTTTCACAGGTTCAACCTCCTTCGTGTCGAGAGAGCCATCAGGAAAGGTGAGTGATGCCTCAACCCATTTCTCTTTGGATTCGTCAGCTGGATATAGAATGTATATGTAGTCGTCATTGCTGCAGATGAAGGAAGGAGTGTGCTCCCAGGCCTCCGCCAACAATGACCCGAAGGTCTTTGCGTTCTCAGCTTTATCTGCCATTCAGAAATCACCCTTGTGGGCTGGATGAGATTGGGAAACGCTTGGTCTGAGTCCTTATTTGTTTTGCTCCGGTATGACACCTATGGGCGGTGCCAAACGAAACTGTAGTACGCAATCTGACCGTCTTCCTTGATTGTCGCGATTATGAACCTCTTACGAACACTGGTTGCGAGTCTCCCCGCTCTCACAATGTCCAGCGGGGCAACACCCTTTCGTTGTGGTATCACATGAACCAGTAGTGGAGCATGGTCTTTTCCAGGTCCGTGTTCGTATACTGCAAAGTCAGTCCCAAATTTGAGGCCCGGCCTCACGACATATCCTCGCTCACGCAACTGACTGTAGACCAGGAATCGTTCTTTGAAGTCCTCAACTTTCTTGGCGCCAAGCTTCAAGAGATCATCCTTTGTTAGTGCCCGCTTCTCTTCCCTGCTTTGTAGCACTAGCCGGCCGGCATTGGTGAGGTACGTGCACTCAATCAAGGAAAGTTCTAGCGGCTTGTCAAAGATTGCGGACTTGGGCTTCCTTATCCCAAGGGGTTGTCCGAAATAGCCTTCTCGATAAAGACGCATGCCATGTTCAGGATTCCAGACTACGCCTCGGTCTCCAACCAGTTCCGCCTTGGCAGTATCTTCACGTGAACTTGACAATGCCTCCACCGGCCGCATCATGTGTTGAGTGTTAGAGAGAGACCCCTGATTGTGTTGGCTGCGTCTTCGCTGAAATTCGATATTTCTTCCATCATGCTGACGAAGTCGCGGAAGCGAAGGAGGACGGCGAGATCGAGCTCAAGTGAGTAGAGATTGGAAACAATCTCTCTCTGAAGAATGTCCATTTGCTTCTCAAGCCTACATATCTCATCAGCCTTCTTGATGGACTCCTCGATATTGATGTGAAGAAATCTGACGGCTTCTCTTTGATGTGTGATTTGGTCATTGAAGAGCTCGATGAACTTGGCAATCTTTGACTTCAAGTCCCCTGTTGGCGTCCAGGATCCTGCAACCGCCGCCAGATGGTAACAAGCAATCTCCGCTCCATCGATGAGCTTGTCGTTGTAATTGACCAATCGTAGCAGGTCCTCACGCTGCATCAGCGCATTGGCCTTGGAGAGCTGATCAAGAATGGCAAGCTTGATAGAGTCCCCTTTCTCTTCTAGCTCAGTGATCTTCTCGAGTTGTTCGGAATCGACCTTCTTGCCCTCTTCGAGCCAGTCAACGATAGCACCTCGTACAATCTTGTTTGCCGATAGTGCAACTCGGAAGTGTTCCTCAAGCATCTGAGTGATTTGCGCCAGTTCAGAACTGATGAACCTGTTGTTGTCGAGGACCATGTGTTCTCATCCCTGCGTGAATAATCTGTCGGGCTCAGAGCTACCCTTTTAATTCTTTAGTACCGAGCGTGGCCTAAGTGGATGATATTCATGGAACCTTGGCAGATTATAGTGGCGGTGATTCAGGGACTTGTCGAATGGCTGCCGATAAGTAGTGAAGGGCAGGTGGTTCTTTTCGTTTACAATTTCGGTCAGGTTCCCTCTGACCAATTGCTGTCACTAGTAGTATGGTTGCATCTCGGGACCGCGCTCTCTGTCTTGGTTCGATATCCAAGGACAATTCTTGATGTCCTCACGATGAAGGACAGGCGACTTCTAAGACTCCTAGTGATTGCGACGATTGGCACTGCTGCAACAGCAATCCCATTCTATGTCTTCTTGAAGAACAGTCTTGCCGCTTTCCACGGCGAGATGATGAATATGTTTGTAGGAATTCTGCTTCTTGCAACTGCGTTCGTACTATATCTACCCACACGCAGTACTGGCAGTGGGATTGCCAGTCAAACTTCAAATGACGTTGGAGACAAGGAAGCGATAAGCACGGGGCTAGTGCAGGGTCTTGCCGTACTTCCGGGATTGAGTAGATCTGGCGTCACAGTTTCGGCACTCCTTATGCAGAGAGTTGACAAGGAAACAGCCTTTAGATTCAGCTTCCTGATGAGTGTTCCAGCAGTCATAGGAATTCTTGCAGTCGAGGTGCTCTTCGGGAGTGCAGTGCCATCGTCAATTGGTGCACTAGACATGGCAGTGATGGAACTCATCGTATTCGTCGTCGGCTTGGCATCTATGGAGTTTCTTCTTAGGCTGGCCCGGACAATCAGCTTCTGGAAACTGTGTCTGGTTCTGGCGCTAATAGCGATAGTGTTTGGCCTCCCAGCACTACTCTGATCGTTTCTGGAACATCACTGCAATGGGAGCATTTGCCTTGCGCCACTCTGCTAGCTTTCCCTTGTAGTCCAGTGGAATAGGATGTCGTCCATGATTGCCAATAATCACGAAGAGAGTTCCGAGTCGGGCCTGTTTGAGTAGTACCTTGACCCAATTGTCCGTTCTTCGTACAATCTTCTCCAAAAGCGTCTTTGGGGGAGTCCTGTGCCCATATTGAGCGTACAGACTCTCGAAATCTAGGAAGTGAAGAAAGAGCAGCTCATTCTTGAAGATGTGCTTGGTCGACTCCACATAGGTCTGCATGTCATCTCGTTTATGTACGGTGAAACCTGGATCCAACCCAAGTTCCTGCATGTCGTCCTCTCTGCAGATGGCCTTCACTGTCTTTCCATAGTTCCGTATGTATTGAATGAGGTGGAAATACTCGCTTCTACCGGTGAGAAGCGTCTTCAGAAGAGGAATGGCGTAGGGGTCATCAGTTTCAATAAGCGCCAGGGCCTCCATGTTCTTGATTAAAGCCTCAGGTTGGTAGACGACGGCTTCGAAGAGTCCAAAGTTGTCAATGATTATGAGCACTATTCCAGTCGGATTGAACTTCTCAAGCAGTTCCTGGTTTGGCGGAGCCATGCCATCAGGAACTTCCATACCCATTAGCTTGATGATTGTAGAAGGAAACTCCCATGCTGTTGTTCTCACCTGGGGAAACGACATGCAATTGGCCTCGAAACTGTTACTCTCTCAGGAAACTTCTCGATAATATAGTTGTTATCCTCCGATAGGTTTCTATCGAGCTACTACTTTAGTCCAAACAGTGGACGGGAGGGAAGCATTAATAGTGTTACAGGAGGCCAGTGCCGCAGAGGTCACGTAATGACTATCAAAGACATTGTCTTCAACGATAACATCAAGTTCATACTCTCAGGAGGCAAGGGCGGTGTTGGCAAGACGAGCTGCGCAGGAGCGATGGCAGTCCTTTCAGCACGGCAAGGTCTTAGGACCCTCGTCCTATCAACCGATCCGGCCCATAGCCTCAGCGATAGCTTCGACCAAGACCTATCAGGCGGCGAAATCGTGGCCATCAAGGGATTCGACAATCTTTGGGGCATGGAGATAGATACTGAAAAGGGGATGAAAGAGTTCGAGAACACTATTGGATCTGGGGCTGCAGGACCTGAGATGGAGATGGCCTCGCAGCTGATGGGAGACATCAGTACAATGTCCCCGCCGGGCTCGGATGAAGCAATGGCGTTTGGCAAGATGCTTGAATTCCTGGAGGACAGCTCTTATGATCGAGTGATCTTCGATACCGCACCGACTGGGCATACTCTGAAGCTTCTGGAGCTACCAGATTTGCTGGACAGCTGGCTAGGGAGAATTCTCACTCTGAGGCAGAGATTGGGCTCGATGATGGCTGGTATGAGGGCAATGTTCGGAGGAGGAGAACGCGAGGACACTTCATGGGAGATGTTGCAGAACACCAAGGAGAAGATACGAGCGGCACGGTTGGAACTCTCCGACCCAGAGAAGACTCAGTTCGTGGTGGTTATGATACCAGAAGCGATGGCTGTGTTCGAAACACAGCGGTTGCTGGGGAGCCTGAAAGTCTGGAATATCCCTGCAGACAATATCATAGTGAATCAGCTTGTTCCTGGGAATCCTGACTGTGTGTTCTGCTCAAAACGCCGTGAGATGCAACAGACGAATCTTGTAGACATTAGGGAGCTCTACTCAGACCTTGACCTCACTGAGGTTCCGCTCTTCGACAGTGAGATTAGGGGGATAGAAGGACTAGAAGACTTGGGTAAGATTCTGACAGGAGAGAATCTACAATGAGATACTCGTGGAAACGGAAGATCATCACGCTGCTCTTTATATTCCTCTTTCTGGCCTCAATGCTGACTGCTGTCATACTAATGTACAGACCGTAAATCCCCATCGGGGCTGCGGAGAACTAGGTTCCTTTGACTCGTTTTACGACTGGCGGGCGTATCTTGTACAGTATTCTGCCTCCACAATATGGACATTTCACTCCGGGTAGAGTTCTGAGGCCCTCTGGTGTGACTTCCTTGTGGCAGCTGTGGCAAATGTAGACCATGGATATCGCCTCTTAGGGTTCGTTCAAAGGAGTCGAACCGCGTTGCATCTCTCCGGAGAACTCAGCTTATGAAGCTTTTCTTGTGGTGGTGACTAGGCTTTATTGTGGGACTGTTTCAGGCTGAGCGTCACCTTCTACTAGACCACTGCTCAATACCTTCTTGATTTGAATTGGGAGTAGGACCCCGGGAGAGAAACCACCTCTGACAGCAATGAGAGGCCCCTCGTCCAAAGGATAGAACATTGTATAGCCATGGCGTTCCCATGAGGGCTCAGCGGCGATTCCAAGCACAATCTTCCCTATGTACTCCTTCTTCTTGGCTCGGTTTATCTTGGCCGCTTCCTGTTTCAGTTCTATGTATAGTGGATTCTTGGGAGATGGTTCGCTAAAGTCTGCAAAGGCAGATCTAGGGAGTGCCCTGAATCCGTACAGGATTATGCGTTCAGCTCCCGCCTGGGCAACTGCATTCATGAAACGAATCGACTCTTCTATCGTTTCCGGGGTTTCTCCAGGTAGGCCATAAATCAGGTATACAAAGGGAGCCATATTATGTTGCACAGCAGTCTTCACAGCTCTAAGAACGTCCCCTGTACTTCCGCACTTCCCAATACTCCGTAGGTGATCATCGGCCCCCGTTTCGACGCCTATGTTAGGAGATATCCCCGTCATCGATTCCGAGAGTGCCGAGGCTACTTCATTAGTGAACAGACAGGCCTTGACGTTCTCGATAGAGATTCGGGCCCGGCCCTCCACTAGCGGTGAAAGGGATGTGAGCCGGCGGAGGAGGTCGGAGATGGCATCAATGTTAGCTTCGGGCACACATGGGTGGGTCAATGGATGCGCGCCCCGATAGTAGTCCAAGAAATCTGGAGCCTCCAGCACAATCTTGTGCACGCCTAGGTCTAGAAGAGTTTCAATCTCATCAACAATGGCTTCGGGAGTACGACTCCGGGGTGGCCCCCATGTATGTGGCACACTGCAGAAACCGCAGCCCGCAGGTATGCCCTCGGGACAGTCCAGTCTGTCAGCAGAGTTCTCAGACTCACAATTGCCACAGTCTGAGCATTCACGACCGTCAGGCAACTCGAGGGTAGCCCTCTTGAAGTTCGAACATCCTCTTACCGCTTCTACATAGACTTTGGCTGCTTGGTAGGCTCTATAGTCTACGATTCTTGTAGTCGAGGGAACGAACAACTCTGAAATCTCAATGGCCGTCAAGGGAGGACGGGTAGCATTCACGACAGGTTTCTTGTCGTCCAAAAAAGCTACTCCCTGAACGTGAGAGCAGTCAATCTTCTCTTCCAAGTAGCCAGCAGCAAGAAGGCTGCTCAGAGTGCCTTCGCCCTCACCTATGACAAGCAGGTCTGGCTTTAACTCGCCTAGTACAATGATTGGGTCTGAACCAATTGGACCTCCGACGAGAACTCTACCAGAGGGGTTCGTGTATCGCCATTTCTTGATAATGGACTTAGTAACAGGAAAGTCCATGGTCATTGCACTTATGGCAACATGCTCATAGTCGCGTAGTCGTCGTGGAGTGGCCATGACCTCTTCGGCCCGGACTATTCTGCATGATACATCGTGCAACTCGAGGACACCAGCGATAGCACGAGGGCCGCAGCCGATTGAATCACGAGAGCTCGTACGTCGACCACTTCCTACGCTCAATGCATCGACGATTAGGATTCTGGCGACCATACTGCACCATAGTCTATGGTTTCGGCTTCTTTACTCTTGCCTATGGAAACCCTATGCTTTGTCATCGGAACCCTCTTCAGAGAACTTATATGCGTGACAGGCGCAAAGGTGCTAAAACCAACATCAGGAGTAAAACACTGCGTGAGCGATGACGAAGGCGGAATCTGTGCAACATGCGGATTGCCTCAAGACCTGTGTGTCTGTGAAACCATAGCACAGGAAGAGGCCCGTATTACTGTGACTGTAGAACGAAGAAAATGGGGCCGTCTGACAACTGTGATAGAAGGCTTCGACAAGAATATTGAACTTGGTGACTTGGCCACTAAGCTCAAGGGCAAGCTTGCTTGTGGGGGAGCTGCAAAGCACGGACACATAGAACTCCAAGGTGACCATCGTGGTGTCATCAGCGATGTCCTGGCGAAACTAGGTTTCCCTGAGGAAATGGTTCAGATAGACTGGACATTCCAGAGTCGTGGAAGAAGGTAGCGGTCAGGCGGGCCCAGCGTACCTGTTTCCTTGATTTCATTTCACTCTAGCAGACACTAGGCTCTATGCCAGGTTCATTGTGTCTATACCAAGCTTCCGTACTATCTCTTTGTACCTGTTGCGTACGGTGACCTCGGTCACTCGTGCCACCTCAGCTATCTCGCGTTGTGTTCTTCTCTCATCCAGCATTATGGATGCGACGTAGATAGCTGCGGCCGCCAGTCCAAGTGGGTCTCGACCTATTGTGAGTCCTATGTCTCTACTTCTCTTCAATATCTCGACAGTCCTGAGCTGAACGGGACTAGATAGAGACAGCTGAGATGCGAAACGAGAGATGTAATCGATTGGGTTACTAAGTGGAATCTTGATAGCCAGCGATCTCAAAAGCAACCGGTAGCACTGCCCAAGCTTCTTCTTGTCCACACGAGAGGCGTCAGCCACTTCATCAAGAGGCCTGGGTTTCTTCCGGATTCTACATGCTGCATACAAAGTAGCTGCGACCATGGCTTCTATGGACCGACCACGAACAAGCTTCTTGATTATGGACTTCCTGTACAGAAGGGCGGAAAGCTCTCTAATTGGCTTTGGAATCCCTAGCTGGGACGCAAGTCTCTCGAGCTCGGACATCGCTTGGGCCAGGTTTCGGTCCATCGAGCTATGAACTCGAGACCGGATTTGCCATTTGCGCAGTCGATATATCTCTGACCGTCTTGTGGGTGTCAACTTCCGACCAGACGTGTCTCGGTCACGCCAATCAATGACGGTAGAGAGACCCTTATCGTGAACAGTATATCTGAGCGGAGCACCTACGCGGCTTCGTGCGTCAGCCTCTTCAGAACTAAAGGCCCTCCACTCCGCACCGGAGTCAATACGGTGGTCGGAGAGAACTAGGCCACAACCGCCACAAACACGTTCTCCTCGTGTAAGGTCCTCAACCACAGAATTCGAACCACACTCAGGACACATCTGTATCTCAGAGTCGACCTTGGTGACACCACTCCTTTCTGGAGCATCACCACGCATATGATCCAAATCTGCTCCTCCCTTTGACGATAAGGACCGGTAAGATACTGCCAGAA
>JBHLOD010000322.1:0-2970 GCA_048940825.1 Promethearchaeota archaeon
CCCGAGAAGACAATCGCCAAGTTCCTGAAACGTCATAAGAGGACCGTTATAGTTGAAGAGCTCGAACCCTTCTTAGAAACACATGCACGACGAATTGCCCAACTGAAGGAGATTGATGTCGAGATTCTAGGAAAAGAACAGGGATACTTCTCCCGTGCGTATGAATACAGTCCACGTATCGTAATTGAGGCCCTGTCGAGAATCACCAGTCGTAATACAAGTATTAACTGGCCAACCATAGACAAGAAGATGAATGCACTACCAGACCTACCCCCGAGACCACCGCTGCTTTGTGCAGGCTGTCCCCACAGAGCGACCTACTATGCCATTAGATCTGCCACGCGTGGCAAGGCAATATATCCCTCAGACATAGGGTGTTACACACTGAGCATTGCACCTCCCTTGGAAACAGCCGATATCCTCTTTGACATGGGGTCATCGATTACTACTGCATGTGGCATAGCTCGTGTAACAAATCAGGACGTGGTGGCCACAATAGGTGATAGCACATTCTTCGCATCTGGACTTCCTGGGATAGCCAATGCGGTGTATAACAGACATCCAATCAGTTTAGTTGTTCTTGATAATCGAACCACTGCAATGACTGGCCATCAGCCCCACCCTGGCACAGGAGTCACAGGAATGCAAGAACAGGTCCCACCCCTAGACATAGCTGAGGCTTGTAAAGGACTTGGTGTGGATTATGTGAAGTCCGTAGATCCCTTCGGGCCTATGGCGCAGCTTGTCGCTCAAGTTCGAGAGATGGTAACTTGGGTACGAGATAATCAGGCCCCAGCAGTAATGGTATCTGTGGCACCCTGTGCACTTCTTACAGCGGCCGAACGACGTAGAACAGGAGAGTATCCTCCGAAATACTACGTGGATTCTGAAATGTGCAATGCATGTAAACGTTGTCTGAATCGTTTGTCTTGTCCGGCCATGTTCCTTGACTCTGAAACTGAGAAGGCTGTGATCGAAGAAACTCTGTGCAATCTGTGTGGAACCTGCACGGACGTTTGTCCTCAGGGAGCAATCAAGCAGGAGGATGCATGAAGATGTCCGGTAATAACAGTAATACAATCAGTGTGGCTATTGCTGGCGTTGGAGGTCAAGGTGTTCTGACTCTTGCAGAGATACTTGCTAAGGCCGCAGTAGCTGCTGATCACAATGTACGAGTCGGTGAAATCCATGGAATGGCTCAACGTGGAGGACATGTGGTCTGTACTGTGAGGATTGGAAAAGACGCACGAGGGCCGATTATTGATCCAGGATCCGCCCACCTGCTTGTTGGCTTTGAGCCAATTGAAACACTAAGGGAAATCCACACTGTTGCAGAGGATGGTTGCGTTCTGATGAGTTCACATGTCCAATATCCAGTAGCCGTTTCTATGGGTGAGGCGGAATACCCATCACATGAAGAAATCATCAAATCCATGAAGAAGTTCACAGATTGCATTCTAGAGATTGATGCAATGGAACTTGCAAAACAAGCAGGAAGTTCTATAGCCCTCAACATGGTGATGCTGGGCGGGATTCTTGGGACAGGAGTGACACCAATAGACAAGGAAACAGCCGTCAAGGCAGTACGCTCAGCATTTCCAAAGAAGTACGAATCTACCAATATGAAAGCGCTCGAGCTCGGAATGTCTGCTGTCCAAGAGTTGATGTGAGATCCCTTCCAGGTGTGTAGCTTAGTTTCTATTGTAGATGAGCGCTGCAGACAAGGACCTGTCCAGTAGATATGCCTCCATCTCCAGGGGGTATTTGCCTGTGAATGAGTGCCTGTAGTCCGTGAACGTGCACCTCATCGATGACCGCCCTTGTGATAATTCGATTTAAGGCAACACCTCCCGAGAATCCTACATGAATCAACTCTTCATTCTCAGCAGTCTTGCATGCTATCTCTGCGAGTGCAGTTCCTATATGGTGTTGTGCTGAATATGCAATTTCGGGAACTGAAGCACCTTGCTTCTTTAGATTGACTACTTGCATCAGTGATTCGGTAGTATCCAGCTCAAGGGTGCCATTTGTTGAAAGGTAGGTCCGCTCTATAGAGAGATCCGTTTTTCGAGCTACAGCCTCAAGTTTCATTGGACACTCAGCATCGTATGAATTCTCAGAACAGATTCCCAATACCAATGCAACAGCATCAAGGAATCTTCCTGTGCTGGTACTCCTGAGTAGGTTTACCTCCCGTTCTCGAGTGTCGAATAGTAGTGACAGTAACTTCTCCGTCGTGCTAGTGTTCTTGGATATGAAGGAGCCCGATGCAAGGTCTGCCATGTCTTTTACCTGCATCGAATCACCTAAAATCCCAACTAGAGATCGTGCGGCAAACCTTGCAGAGAGATCTCCTCCTGGATACTCCTTGGGAGTCAGACCACCCTCTCTAGAGAATTCATGTACATCTCCGACGAGTACATCACCTCCCCACCCATTTTTGTCAGGTGCGTACCCATATCCATCTGCTGTAATACAAACAATACGAGTATCAGAGTCGAGTCTAGAATCTGCAATGATGCTTGCTAGGTGGGCATGATGATGCTGGACACGGACTAATGGAATCTTCATCTCATCGGACAGTTTCTCTGCCAGCTCTGTACTCAGAAACTCAGGATGCAAGTCACAAGCCATGCTGTCAGGACTCGTTACCCCAAGTAAGTGCATCAGGTGTCTGACGGCGTCCTCCAGGAATTTGACGTTCTCAACTCGATCAGTGTCGCCGATATACTGAGTCAGGTATACATTTCCTGACTTCAAGACTGCCCCTACTGATTTCTCTTCGGGTCCGACTCCAAGGACACTCACGTCCGAAGAAACTCCCTTTACTGGCACTGGCTCGGGTACCCATCCTCTGCTTCGTCTAATGAACACAGGATTCTCTTCGGTCACAAACTTTACGACAGAATCATCAACCCTCTGATGGATTCGTCGGTTATGGAGAAGGAAGTAGTCTGCAATATCCTTGAG
>JBHLOD010000323.1:0-2961 GCA_048940825.1 Promethearchaeota archaeon
TTAGCCAACGTTTTAATAAAAAAAAACGTGATCCAATGGTTATTAGACGAATTATCCAGAATCAGCAATGATATTTTAAGATATTTTCATCTTAGGAGAATATTTCTTAGTCCATTTGTACTTACGTGGATCTCGTTTGAAATCAATAAGAGATCTTCTACATTTTCGACTACAAAAACGAACTACCTGTCCATTTTTACGTACAAAAGTAATCCCAGTTCCAGGTTCTACATCATGACCACAAAAGGCACATTCAAAAATTCTTACCATTTAGATACACCAATCTTGGTTTTATATTTATGGCCGCTTCAAGTTACGAGCTTCACGCTCAGTTTCTCGTAAGAGAAGTGTATCACCCTTCCTAACTGGCCCTTTTACATTTCGAACAATAATTCGTCCACGATCACGGCCTTCTAAAACTCGTACTCGGACTTGAGTAATTTCACCAGTTACACCGGTTCGACCAATGATCTGCAATACTTCTGCAGGAATGGAGATATTTTCCTCACTCATATAATGCACACACTCCTTAGATTCCAGCTAGCTCCTTAATTCGTGTAGCGAGATTATCAATCTTAGCTTTCACTTCACCTTCTTTAGCAATGGCACAGCTAGCAGTTTTAACTCCAAGATTACAAGCTTTCCCTAATATTTCCTTACTGCTTACATAAAGATACGCAATTTTCTTGTCTTTGCAAAGTAGAGGAAGATGTGCTACAATTTCTGGTGGATCAACATCTAACGCGATAAAAACGAGTTTAGCTTCTCCACGTTCGATACTTTTTGTAGTTTCATTAGTTCCTTTGCGAATATTTGCAGGATCAGTGCTAACGTTTTCTAATACCGCTAAAGCATCATTCTCTAAGCCATCAGGTTGTTCATAGTTTACAAAAAATGGTTTACTCATATTATTACGACCTCCAGGGTCTTATTTCAAATCGAATAGTCATACCCAATCCTTGGTCGGGCAATAGAACGCCCTAGATTCCCCTTCTTAAATCTTTACACGAAAAAATTGGCAATTATCTGCTGATAGAATAGAATATATTGGATATTTTAAGATCATTTCTTTCGATGAAGATAATCCGATGGATTAATTCCGTAATTTCTCATTCTTTCTGCCGTTTTTCCTTCAATAAGAACAGGAGTCCTACTTAGGTCTAATAAGTTCTTGGATCCAGTCAAGAAACAAGCTAATCTTATTTGATACTCTATTTCTCTTATAAATTCAACTACATTTTCAGCAGAGTGTTTTTGGACTGAGAACAAAAATGGAATGGCCATACCTGCAACGTCTGCCCCTATTGCAATCAACTTAGCTACATCTAATCCTGTTCTCACCCCTCCAGAACCAATTATTGTACCCTCAAAATGAATATCTGCCAGTATGGTGCTTAATGCAGTTGGTATCCCCCAATCCCAATAAATTTCCCCTGTTTTCTTGTGTTTTAACGATAGAGCGCGTAATGATTCTACACCAGCCCAAGAAGTTCCTCCAACACCTTGAATGTCTATAGCTGCAAATCCCATATTTTGTATATTTTTAATATCTTTTACACTAAATCCTGATCCAACTTCTTTTGCTACAATTGGAATGTTGAACTCGTTAATTAGTGATTTTGTTTTCTCATGTAATCCTTTTAACTCAATATCACCTTCGGGTTGAATTGATTCTTGGAGTGGATTGAAATGAATTGCTATAGCATCTGCATTTATCATATTGATAAGTTCTTGAAACTCTTTTGTAGTCAAATCTAGTGCAATCTGTCCTGCTCCAATATTTCCAATCATAAGTGAATCAGGTGCATTTTTCCTGACAATTTCAAATGATTCCCGGACTTCATCATCTTCTAGTGCAGCTCTTTGACTTCCTACGCCCATGCCTATCTTTGTTTCATTTACAGCTTTGGAAAGAAAGTGATTTAATTTATAAGCAAATGCATGTCCACCAGTCATTCCTGATATAATCAAAGGTATTTCGAGTTTTCTACCAAAAATTTCGATTGATAAATCAATTTCGTTAAAATTTAAATCTGTTGTCGCACAATGTATTAAGGATATATCTTCCAACCCTGTAGTAGCATTTTTCGCTTGAACATCGTTTTCTAAGCAGATCTGGAGATGTGCTAATTTTCTATCAGATGTAATACTTCCTTTTTGCTTTTGATCATCGATAAGTTTCTTAAATTCTGTTTCCATTTTCTCATAACCTTTTAGTTAAGTAAAAGGATGAATTTGCTCTTGAATATCTACTGATTTGGATATAAATCTTTCTCCATTTTCCAACGTTTATACTTGCTATTAGGGATATTAAGACAATCCAAGACTTTCCCAGTTATAAAATCATATAAATCTTGAATATTTTGAGGATTATGATAAAATCCAGGACTTAGGGGAAGAATAATAGCCCCGTATGCAGATAATTTAGCTAGGTTTTGAATGCAAGGTGGACTTATTGGTGTTTCTCGTATGCCAATGATTAGTGTTCTTTTCATTTTTAGCATGATATCAGCAGCTCGTGCAATAAGATTTCCAGTATTAGCTACAGCAATATTACTTACTGTTTTTACGGTCGCAGGTATAATAACCATACCATCAATTAGTGATGAACTACTTGCAATTTTAGCACTCATATCTGATTCATCATAAACATAAGGAGTAATTTTCTCAATCTCTGTTCTATCCATATTAGATTCATTTAACATCACATATTCAGCCCATTTAGTTATGATTACATGGGTTTCGATTTTGTATTCCATAAGAGCTTTTATTACCTCAATACCATATTGTACGCCTGACGCTCCTGATACTCCAACTATTATTCGTTTTGGATCCAAGAAATATCACATCAAATTCAATATAATCTTTAAATTCATTATATTAATTAGAAAGATTAAAAAAAAGATTGAAATAAAGTGAGTATTGTATAATTATTGAATTTCTACAATACCATTTTCAGCA
>JBHLOD010000324.1:0-2955 GCA_048940825.1 Promethearchaeota archaeon
GGGCCCCACCTCAACTTATGAGAAACATGCTCACCATTGGCAGCATAGGTTTGGTGTTGGGGGCTCTTGTGCTCCTGGCAATCCGCACAAGAAGGCGTGTCAAGAAACTGGAGAGAGCTCTAGGCCCAGATCGCGTTCTTTCGATTGAAGAGATTGAGCTACCCGCACAAACATCCAAGGAGTTGACGGAGAGTCTCGATTGGCTAGAGGAGGTGTATGATCGAATACCCCTGATGGACACTGAGAGTCTTCACTCTTTGCAGCAGGAGTTGAGCAATACACTATCTCTTCTCAACCAAGCTATTGCTCGGGATGCACTCTCGGGAACGATTGATGATTCCCTATCTCATCTAAAACAAGCACTCATAATACGTGTCCGACTCGTCCTGAAGACAGTGACCAAAGAAATCGAATCGAGACTTGGATAGTAACTGAAGAACCAGTCTATGGGGAGTCGCTACCATCTCGGCGGGGAAGAAACTACTGTTCCAGCATTTGAAGTAATAGTTGGCTGACATTCTCATGAAAAACCACATAAGTTCCATTTTCCCCAATTGGCGAGTTGGCATGGATATTCAGTTATCTTAATGATCGGATGACTTGAGAGGTGCAGACCATTCAGTTGAGATTGTGTCTTGCAGAAGAAGAGATGGCTACAGAGCATTCTACTATGGAATCGGCCTCATCATACAGGGAGAGTGAGGTTAGTGAACCTTGGCCGACTAGCAGCAGTAGGAGCTCACTCTATCTCAGCGAGTTCCGGAGGTCATTCTCTTTGACCAAGACGGCTCTTCTCATCATTTTCGCACTATCCTTGATAGGGCTGGTCTTTCTGACACAGTCCTCACACAGTCAGAATCTATCGGAGAACTTCCAAACGTTTCATGATTTCTCTCATCCTTCACCTTCTTCTAACCGAATTCAGCGGTATGTCATTTCCAACTCGAGCGACTTGGTCGCCATAGATGAGGCCTTCGTGAGTGAGTTGGACGGACGAGGAAACATAGGATCGGTTGTAACAGTCTACTTCCATTGCAAATGGGCCTCAAATGGAAGTGACATTGAATTCGGGACTTTATACGTCAATGCCACTGCACGAAGCATCAATGAAACGGGTTGGGTCAGCTTTCCTTGGAGCAGTCCGAGTGTTGCACGAGTTGCTTGGAATGTGACAGGAGTCGATGCAGGGGGCATAACAGCTTTCAATCAACAGGTGCCGCCACCGACTATGATATGGGACGCAATACGTGTAATTGTGTGGAACAATGGCTTCCACATCAATGTCGGAAGGAGAGCTGACCTCTGGGTGACTGGAGAATACCTGTACGATGGACTGCCCTACATCGGGACCTTCACGTTGAATGATACCGTTCTCGAACAGAACTATGTTGGACGCAGATACTACACATGTGCTTCTGCAAGCAATGATACCTACAATATCACTGCAATTGCCATCAATTACGTTACTCACGTCACTTGGGACGCCATAGACATCACGATTAACGTCGGTGACAACACTCTGAATCTAGGTGAAACTGCTTCAATCTCAGTGTCAGCGGTCTTTGATTATGATGGCCTGCCCTATTCAGGCATATTCACACTTAATGACACTAATTTCTCCTACAACACTCCGGGGAAGAGGGCATTTACTGTCGCTGTGGCGACTCCTCTTGACTCGAGCATTTCCGTCATCAATAGTAATGATGTTGCATATGTTACCTGGGAAATGGTGTATGTGTATGACGCTGGCGCTTGGGGTCGTAGCCCGTACTTCGAACCAGAGGTAGAGTTTCATGCCGCTAATGTCATTCAGAGTGAATTGGATTGGGTTTTCACTGTGTTCTTTTATCTAAGATACGCTTCTAACGATTTGCCTGTTTCTGATCAAGACGCTATTGTCGTTGTAAACGGATTATACGCCGAATATGTGCCCGATAGGGGAAGATGGGAGTTGAATGTGACCTCAGATGGTATTGGAACTATCATCTATCAGATTGAACAATACAGGGATTCGCTGGGCATCACAATTGTGAGTCAAATGGGTCTATATCCAACTATCAATTGGTTCCCCACCCAAATGGTTCTGGGCATACTGGTTATCGGTGCCGCTGGTCTGGGCCTAGCAGGGATTGCATCATTTGTACATCGCACTAGGAAGCGTGTTGCTGCCTTGGAAACGGCTCTTGGCCCAGATAGGGTCCTTACACTCGAAGAGGGCAGGCTACCAGCGCGAACACGCGAAGAAATCGTCGAGAGTCTGCACTGGCTGGAAGAGGTGTATGACCAAATACCTGCAATGGACCAAGGGCGTCTTGTATCCTTGGAACGGGAAATGGGCAATGCTCTGCTCCTCCTGAACAGAGCCATTAATCGAGATGCACTCCTGCATAGCGCTGAAGATTCCCTTTCCAATCTCAAACTAGCACTACTAATCCGTGCCAGATTGGTACACAAGATGGTCGCCCAGGAAATCGCGTCAAGATCTTGATGTCACTCACAAGGGAAACCGTTTGAAGGCCGGTTCTCAAGATATGGTACGGTTTCGGACCAAGTCTTACTTCAATAAAGCATTTCCCTCCAACCGAGTGTGTGTGGAGCATCACCCCTCACACATAATAATAAGAGGGCACGAAGTTGAGAAATTACATTCTGATGAGCAGTTTCCCTTTGACTGGAGTTGACCTAATGCTTGTTGTCTTGGTTACTGGAACCCGCCCTCAAATAGTCAAGTCTGCCCCTGTCATCAAAGCCATAGAAGATGCAGGTATATCGCTAATGTTCATTCACACTGGTCAGCACTACGACTACGAGCTATCAGGAGCTTTCATTGATGGTCTCAATCTCCGCAGGCCCCTTGATCTGGAAGTGGGGTCCGGGAGCTACTGCTATCAAGTTCATACCATTATGCAACACCTAGGAATCACGCTCCAGAAGAAACGTCCTGACTACATGATC
>JBHLOD010000325.1:0-2917 GCA_048940825.1 Promethearchaeota archaeon
CACACCGAATCCGTGACAGCTGATGCGACTCTTGCCTCTGCATCTCTCTCCGAGGCAAGTGCTCGAACGGATATGGCAAGTCCAAGCAGAGCGTAGTCAGACTCCGCAGCCGATGCCTCTTCGAGAAGTGTGGCCACCTCATCTGTCGAGGCCTGCAGCCGTTTGTCAAGTTCAGCTACAATGAGCTCCCGCGCAAGGTCATGTAGCACCCAAGTCTCGTCCCCTCTGTCTTTGACAAAACTGAGGCGAATCAATCTATCCCATTGGTCCGTTCTCATGGCTGGTTCAACTATGTTCATTATTAGTCGATTGAAGAATGGGAGGAGACCTGCCTTCTCAACCAGCTCAAAGAGAGGCTCGGCTTGACCGAATAGTCTTCTCCAAGTCTTGAGTCGTACAGTTTCAAGTGTGTCTGCACGCAGGTCTTCCACATCGTTGAGCGAGAGGCTACCAGAATCTGCAAAGTCGCATATCGCACCCACCACAAACGGGTTCCCACCACTCACACTGACGATTCTATCCTGAAGCTCTGGGCTCTCAATGCCACGTTGCTCAAGGAGCTTGGTGCAGCTCTCTCTGTCAAGCTCTGTGAGCTCGGACTCCTCGATTTCCAGTTCTCTATTTGTTTCACCAGACAGGGCTTGTCTGCTTGCAACGACACCAACGCAGTTGGACAGCGAACACAGGAATACATACCAGAGCTCGGTTTCGGTGATATCTCTACCACGGTAGCGCCATCGGCACGTTTCACTGTCAACACGCTCTGAGTGATCCAACAGGAACACAATTGGTCTCTCAGAGGACTTGCGATTGTTCATGTCCTCAAGCAGAGCATCAAGATATAGGAACTCAGCGCGCCGCGGCTCCTTCCAGAGAATCTCAAGAAGTTTCTGAACGTGGTCTTTTCCAAGTCTGGTCTGTAGCCATTTTGCCACATCGCCGTACCTACTCTTCAGCTTTGGAGCCACCTTGCTACCAGCTGCACTAATGGCACTCCCGATGCTGGCAAGAGAACCAATGAAAGGAATAGCCATAGCGATTTCTTTTGCCCACTCCCGACCTTCTTCCTTGACAGGTTCTACCCCCTCTACAAAACGCTGTCTGATTTGCCATAGAACGTCGAACCTTCGTAGATTCACACCAAGGAGAACAGCTCCCTTGGCAATGACATTCAGGCGGTCATAGAACTCAATATACCGCTCACAGTCAAGATAGATGGTCTCATCAATCGTACTCTTCCAGTGGTCGAGGAGTGAGCTCTTTCCTATTCCCCCGATTCCGCGAAGATGCAGGACAACGCTCCGCTTCTTACACCTTTCAAGTGCTTTGGCCATCCAGTCGAGATACTCTTCTCTGTCCACGAACACGCGTTCGGTTGGTTCGTAGTGTTCGTACATACTCCAGACCCCAAATCACGCGCTGGAGTCTAATGGAGAGGGCCTTACATAAGCTAGTCGGTGCTCGAACTGGTGTCTTGTGCAATTGGTGTCTTGGTCGCTCGCCACCACTTCTTCAGGCGGATAGTTGACTTTACAATTGGGCGCCAGAGCCGTATGTATTAAAGTTCTAGACCCCCAAATTGCGGGGGAGGTCTGACTGTGAAGATTGCCGAGAATGCCTTGGATGCGATTGGAAACACGTCCTTGGTGCAGTTGAAGAAGGTGGTCCCTAAGGACCATGCAAGAATACTGGTCAAGTTGGAATGGGAGAATCCTACGGGGAGCATGAAAGACCGTATGGCTCAATCGATGATTGAGAAGGCAGAGGAAGACGGGAGATTGAGTCCTGGTGGCACTGTAGTAGAGTATACGGGAGGAAGCACGGGAACATCACTGGCATTGGTCTGTGCTATCAAGGGATATCGTTTCCGTGTTGTTTCCTCCGATGCGTTCAGTCAAGAGAAGCTAGACCACATGAAGGCTCTAGGTGCGGAAGTGACGATAATACCAAGCGAGGGTCGTGGAATTAGGAAGGAACTGATTGAGAAGATGATAGAAACCGCCCGAGAGATGACCGATGAACCTGGCACCTACTGGACAGATCAGCTCAACAACAAAGACAATTTGTCTGGCTACTTCCCTTTGGGTGAAGAAATCTGGGACCAGACACATGGCCAAGTCGATGCCTTTGTGCATGTGGCTGGGACTGCCGGATCTATCGTAGGTACCTCCAGTGTATTGAGAGAACACAAGCCACAGGTGAGAATTGTCGCAGTTGAACCTGACGAATCCCCGGTTCTGTCAGGAGGGGAGAGTGGCTCACATGGCATAGAAGGCATTGGGACCGGGTTTGTCCCACCCCTCTGGGATGGTGGTCTAGTTGATGAGATCGTGCGCATTTCAACCGAAGAAGCCATGGAGATGGCTAGACGGCTGGCAAGAGAAGAGGGGCTCTGTGCAGGCACCTCATCGGGAGCAAATGTGGTTGCAGCGATTAAGATTGCCAAGAGACTGGGACCTAGTGCTACTGTGGTCACGTTGTTGGTTGATTCAGGTGTGAAATATCTGAGTACGAATCTCTACAAATCCGGTCAGTCTAGACCGAGGTAGGACTAGGGCGAGATCCGGACTAATGTGTCCCTTGAAACGCTGTTCGTAAATACTCCAGTTTCCGTGTCACGCGATGGCGTCTAATTGGGAAGATGTCACATGGGCGCGTCGGCACTCAAACTAGCATGCCGTCCATTTGGTGTTCTGTTCACCCACTACCACTTCTTCTTGAATAGACTTGATTCATAAGTAGCCCTATTAGGTGAACTTGGAACTTACAGAACCTAAACGGCTGCCACACTGGTGAAAAAGAAAAGACAGAAGTCAACAAGGTGTGTCTGTTAATGGGGCAATGACCTCTCGTACTGCCCAAGTCATCGGGTTCATAGTTGTCCTTGTAATTATCCTGGGATTCCCTCCAGGCGAGG
>JBHLOD010000326.1:0-2914 GCA_048940825.1 Promethearchaeota archaeon
TGTCGAACAGGCAAAGCAAGCAGAGAGCTCTTCCCCATTTGGCATGCTGCTAATCTCTTCACGAAACTTGGGATCCAATTGAGACATGTCAATTGGATCAATTAGGGTGACTGGAGGACCAGTCTTCTCTTCGGTTTCGGCCATGAAGAATACACCGCCAAGATTTGACCGGCTGTACGGCTAGACTGGACTGCGGAATTCGGTCCCCATATTAAAAGTTTGCAGAGGTGACATTCAGCAGAAGACAGTAAGAAAGGCGGATTCATGCTAGCTATCAGGTAGGGCTTTCCGGTGGACCAGGAATAGAATTCCGAATATGCCGATGAAGATTCCAACCTCGTATGCAATGATGGAAAGTAGTCCCGCACCACTCAGAGGATATGAAAGGCCTCCTAGTACGGCCAGGACAAGACAGACTATAGCTGCGATATAGATAAACCACTGTGCTCTGGGGCGCATAAGATGGAACAGACTAAGCCCTCTCTTAGGATTTTCTGTCTGGAGATTCCCGAATTTGGGAGAGAATCAGCTCTATCTGGGACTTCAGAGATTCCCATTGCCTTGTAGACTCTTCGCCCAACTCAGTTGCCAGATTGAGAATGTAGCCCTTTAGCTCCTCTGGATTTCCCTGAAGTCCCTTCAGCGTTGCTTCATTACCACTAAGAAGGCGAAGGACTCCAGTCAGTGCTACTCTGAACTTCTCATGTTCATGACCGGCGGCGATACGGGCTGTGTCTAGCTGCTTCAGTAGCTCAACCAGCTGCTGGGCTACTGTTTCTTCATTCATCACAAGCGAACCTCGCTGTCTGGCACGACTCTAACCACGGTACCATCTTGAAGCCACTGTTTTGCATTGGCAAAGGGGATTCTAGCCAAGTCCTGCTTCTTGAATGGCCCGTAGGTTGCTTCGTCCATGCCGAGGAATGCATCTTCAATTGGGTTCACAAACTTGACAACAACGTACTCTACTTCATCATATGCTTCCGATTCCCCGAATTCACCTTCAGAGTGCTTTGGTGCAGGCGATGGCATTCCTGTGAGTGATTCATTGACCGATTCTAGATGCCCATCTATGCCTCGAACGAGGCGGTTGTAGAACTCCTCCTCTGAGAGTGTCAGTTCTCCAGGGGGTTTCGTGTGTGCCAATGCCGCCTTTACAATCTTGTTTCTTCGTAGCATCAAGAGATCCCTAAGCATAAACTCGAGATTGAGTGCTTCTTGTGAGAGTAGGTCGGCTTGAAGCTGATTCCCTGCAGCAGTTTCGGTCAGCTCAAACCGCACCTTGGAGAGGAATTCCGTCATCTTCGTAAGTTGCAGGTCATTCAGACTCTGCAGTTCTTCGCTCCCTGTTTCGGCTTCCCATGCAGCGCTTATCAGATCATACATTGACTTACTCAATTGTTGCCACCCCTTTACATAGCATGAACACTGCTGCGGCCATGGGTAGCTCTACGGTTTCGTTGTGAAAAGGTCCTAAAGTATCATCGCCAATCCTGATTTTGGGAACGGCAAGGGGACTTTCAGCAAACCTGATCTTCATCGTGCCTTCAGTTATTGCCAAGGAGTCGTTGAGAGGATTGAAGGCTTCAAGTCCGTCACGGGCAATCGGGGTCACTGAGAAGCCAGTCTTCCCGTGAAGACTTCCAATCAGTCTTATCACTCTATGAATGTCGTGAGTAACGGGAACGTCTATCTCTCCTCCATGAGCCTCGATTGCTCTCATGGCAAGTTCTTGCCACGACTTGTCCCCAACTGATTTCACTCTCGAGCTCAGAACAGGAGGGTCCCTCATCAAACCTTGAATGGTAAGCTCTCTGTTACGAGCTGGAATCTTCTTGTCATCCTTGCTGTCCTTGAAGTATTTCACCCAACGTTCAGTTCCCTCATACGAGTCGATATTCCTGATGAACTCAATCATCGCTTCTGCAACACGGTTCCCCCATCCAGGAACATTCAGTTCACTCCGGTTGCGGGTGGGGAGAGGGGAGTTTCTTGAAACAATAATCACCCTATGCCTGTCCGCCGGAGATTCATCCTTTACAGAGGCAATCCTGAAGCCCATACCGGTTATATAGTGGGCAATCTCTACTCGGCCTCTTGAATCGAGTTTGAAGACACGAGGGTCACGAACCCTGAGGTGATACCCTCTGTGTCCACTGAAGTTCAGTTGGACGTAATCGGGGTCTATGCCAAAGTCCTGTATCAGGAATTCATCGTGAACTCGTAGTGTAATCTCGCGTGCAGCATCAAGACACTTGTCGCACAACCAACTACGAGTATTGAACGCAGTCTTCCCACACTTAGGACATCCAACTTCAGGAGGAACTCCAGTTCCAGTTTCTTGGCAGTCTGGATTGTTGCACCTCCACACATCATGATTGTTCTTGCATTCAGTGGAGATATGGTCCGCGTCAATATCGAAGACCAGCTCGGCTCCTTGCCACATTTTCTCCCCCATATGTCTGGCCACAGGCGTTTCATAGAAAGCTGCTGAGTGATAGACATTTGACGGCGCAGATTCAACCAACCAATTCAGAAGTGATTCTTGACTACGAAAGCCAAGATGGCGTATCCAATCTGTCACTTGAATGCCTCGTGATCCACAGTTCGGACATGATGTGATCTTCAAGAATGATTTGCCTGAGTGACCACAACTCGGCTTAGTAACCTCTCCTTCTTCAATCTCTGGTCCACACTGCCAATTGATTTCCCAGTCTTGTGCGGCAAACTCCCTAGCGTCAACTCGGATGGGCTCGTCAACTTTCTCCCTGTTCGAACGATAGTAGTTGTGAAAAGTGAGTCTTAGGAACTTGTTCACAGTTTCCCGAGCTTGAACTGGCATCTCTTTCATCTCCCTCAAGAAACCTCTCTTGCTGTCGTGATGTGTCTTGGAGAGGTATGTCTTGGTGACTGG
>JBHLOD010000327.1:0-2891 GCA_048940825.1 Promethearchaeota archaeon
CTAGACCGGAGATTGGAGGATCTGAAGTCATGTTTCGAGGCCATCAGAGCAGCAAATGCGTTTCCGGGTCTTGCTACACACGATACCTGCAATACTCTACGGGTCCTGCAGTCAGATGAGAATCCTCTCCAAGACGAGGCCTTCGGCCTTCTACTCCCAGTCAATAGTATTGGTTACAGTGTAGGAGGCACCGCCACCGAGATGGAGGAACTACTCCAATCACTCGATGTTCGACACCCTGTGATGGGAATGAAAGTACTCGCAGCTGGCAAACTACCTCCTCTCGAAGCGCTGGAGTACGCCTTCAATCTCCCGAACGTGCGGGCCGTGACAGTCGGAGTCACGGAGAGATGGCAGGCGGCTCAACTAACCGAGATTATGGATTCAATCCAAAGCGCGTCGGTGTCCTGAGCGTTATCTATTCTCCGTGCAACCGTTTATTGGAAGATTTGACCAGAGGGGTTTGGAGAGAAGGTTGAAAACGAACTCTGGCCATTGCACAATGGTCGACCAGGGCTATCAGAGAGGTTCGTGCCTGGTAGAGGCAGCAGACGGTAAACAAAAGATTGCATGCTCTGCTACCTTGCGCCACAGTCCAGAAGCAGGCTATGAGCGACTAATCAAATCACTACTTCTGTCCCGTCCAGAAGACTACATGTCAATCTACCAGAGTGGCTGCAACCATACTTGTCTCAAGTGCCACTCTCACGAGTTCAGTAAGGTCGTGACTGGAGAATGGATGTCTACCGAAATGATAGCAGATATCGCTAAGAGATATCGCGAGGACATCACTGTCTTCGAGCCGAGAGAGGCTGCCACGAGCTGGCATGCTCACAGACTCTGCAGGCACTGCGGAGCGTGTGTTCTCACGGGAAGCCGTTCCGAGGTGTGCCCCGGCAAACTCAGGACCGATCAAATAGTCTTGAGCCCTCAAGGGATTGGTCCTGCTCGGAACATCGTTGCGTTCACTGGTGGCGACATTCTGTGCAAGCCTGAGTTCTACATCGAAGCGGCGCAGAGAATCAAGGAGAAGTCAAAGGATCTCTGGGTATTGCTTGAGACCAACGGCTACGGTCTTACGCCGAAGAACCTTGAAGCCTACGCAGAAGGAGGAATCGACTCATTCTGGCTAGATATCAAGGCATACTCTGAAGACACCTATCGCAAGCTCTGTGGAACTACAAATGCCCATATACTGTCAAGCGTTCAGGAGATTGTGAATCATGGGTTCGCTCTCGAGGTTCTGACTCTTCACATTCCGGGTTTCGTGGAGAAAGAAGAACACACGAAAATCGCGAGGTTGATTTCGGAGGTCAATTCAGAAATCCCTACCACTCTGTTGGCATTCTTTCCCTGCTACGAACTTCAATCACCAAACTACAGGGCTCCCACTGCACAGGAGATGGCTGAGAGCTATATTGCCATGCGGGAAGAGGGCCTAGAGAATCTACGAATAGGTAACCAGGGTGTGTTCCTGAAGAGCAGTGAAGACCGGCAGTATCTGGTTGACACAATTGGCCCCGAGGTAGTATGAGCGACTATTCCTTACTAATCTTTGAACTTCTCCGAGGCAGGTTCCGCACCTATTCCCCAATGCGACCTAGGTATCTCATGGACTATTACTCTGGCATATTCAGGGATGTCTAGATTAACGAAGACCTTGGTGATCCCCTCTACGACTGTCTTGATTTTCTCTTCTTCAAAGCCTTCCCAGACGTTCACATGTACAACTGGCATTGATGGTTCTCCTCTTTCTAACTAGCTCCTTGCTTTGGCTAAGTCTCCCTCACAGTGATGCATTCAGAGTTCTTCTAGGTCATCCGAGATGTCCATAACCTCTTCCTTGAAAGGCTCGCCGTGATAGTGGAACTGGAAGAGTGGACGACCCCTCATCCCAAGTCCACAACCTAGGAGTGGGAGGACTACAACTGCAATCATCAGAATAGCCCAAGGCAAGCTACTCAGACCTGAGAATGTCACTGGCCATAGGAGAAGGCCTACGATAGGGAGCAGAGCAAGTATGACACAAGCGAGATAACCAGGGTGCCTATCTGATTCTTCCCAATCGTATCTCATGGGAAAACCGCGCAGAAATTCGTTGAAAAGCATCGACTTCAAAGCAAGTTTTCTGACAGATCTGAGCCGTGAGTTTCATGAGGCACCATGTTTGTCAAGGACCTCTTCAACATTCGCTGCAACGAATTGCCTTAAGTCTCTGTAACGATTTTCTAGCATTCTCACGGTCAACTCATCCGTATCGGGTCGCCTCATGTAGTCAAGCATTCTCTCCACTGCTCGATTATGTAGCTCTACCGAGTTGTAGGCACTATAGACACTATAACGAATATCATCATCGAGCTTGGCAGCTAGTCCGGTAGAGTTTGCAATGCGCCAAGATACTGTTGGAACCACCTCGAAAAGGACATCATCATTCAGCGCGTCGCAGATGTCGTCTAGCTCCTCGAGAAGCTCTTGTCTAATCTTCTCTATATCTCTCATCTCTTTCTGGTCGGAGTTCCATTGGTCCAGGGCTAGGGCCAAGAAGACGCCTATGAATCCTGCGAGAAGTCCAGGTATGAAGTTCACAAGGTAGGTCGTACCGAGAAGAAGATCACTCAGCCCAAAAGTGACAGCCAATATGATTGCGGTCAAGAAGGAAGCTGCAATCAGAAGTCTTGTATGCGGCAATTCACTCTGCACCTTGGTTTTTGCTAAGGCCCCCGAACTATTTCACTTGTTAGGCTGAAAGCATGCCCTTTATAAGGGAAACGACCATTCACTATAGTTAATAATGTCGAAAATGGGCAGAACTCCCAAAAACAAGCGCGAAAGCGCGTTTCGGGGGATAGGCGTAGGATAGCCTTAAAAGCAACTAGGGCTCATTTCAACCA
>JBHLOD010000328.1:0-2889 GCA_048940825.1 Promethearchaeota archaeon
GTCGAGAGGGGCGGAGCGACCAAAAAAGGACGCACGTATACTGTTGATGTTTCTGCCATTGGAATAGACAAGATCCTTGGGTCTGGTAAGGTGACTCAGAAGATTGACCTAGTTGGGGTCAAAGCAATCTCTGCCAGAGCTCGTGAGAAGGTCCTAGAAAAGGGCGGCTCGGTAGACTTAGAGGTAGAGGCATAGCAGGCTTCTGATTCAATCCTTAGGTTGACCTGCCTTCTTGATCTGCCATCCGAGGAACAGAATTGCGAAGACCAACGCAGGTAGGCCCATCGCCAATGACAGTGCGATAGACCTTTCGGGGTCACCTTGCATACCCAATCCCGCCGAAAGCACCATGACTGCAAGAACAGCAACGGAGACTGGGCAGAGAGATTCACATGTAGACTCTAGCTGTTCGTCGCTCAACATTCTCCCAAAACCCGAAAGCACCTGCAAAGAAAAGTGCTCCGATTCCATATCAAGTGTGTCGCTACTCACTTCATGCATTGGAAGAGGACTAGATATAGACCACTATCTTTAAAGGTGAAGCCAAACTGGCAGCCAAGAAACTTACCTGCAGGAGATTTCGATTTGCCATCTGCATTTCTTAAGGCTCTATCACCATTCGTCCGGGTGATGCCAGAGGTAAAGGCGCCTGATAGAGAGGTGTCTTTCCGTGAGAAGATGGTATGGACGGCTGTAATCCTCATACTATTCCTTCTCATGTCACACATCCCCCTGTACGGTGTTGATAAGACTGTTGGAACTGACTATCTATGGGCTCTGCGAGTAATTCTCGCGAGTACAAGAGGAACTCTGATGGAGCTGGGTATAGGTCCGATAGTCACTGCAGGTCTAGTCATGCAGCTTCTCTCCGGCTCAAAAATCATCGACGTGGACTTCGGTGACCCTGACGACAGAGCAATGTTTACCGGAGGTCAGAAAGTTCTAGCCATGATCATGACGGCCTTCCAAGCAATCGCCTACATAATTGGTAATGCCTACGGCACACTAGGTCCTGAGGCCGCACTATTGGTGTTCATGCAACTTTTCATGGCAGGAATCATTGTTATCCTCATGGATGAACTCATCCAGAAGGGGTGGGGACTTGGTTCAGGTGTGTCGCTCTTCATCATGACCAACGTCGCCGGCCAAGTGATATTCAACATGCTGAACTTCGTTGACTTGGAAACTGTCGCGCCCGTCTACTACTCTGCAGACGAAACTCAACTTCCGAAAGGAATTATCGCGGCTCTTATTGCGAATACATTGAGGTTCTTTGGAATCGGTACTGATGTTGGCCCATTCGTTCCGTGGCAGTGGTTGGCAATTCGGGATGGCTTCAGTCCTAGCCTGTTCACATTGGCTGTGACCCTTATCATAGTGTTCGGGGTCATATGGATGGAAACCGTCAGAGTGGAAATACCCCTGCAATATGCCAAATACAGAGGAATGAAGGCAAGATATCCAATCAAGCTGTTATATACCTCAAACATCCCGGTAATCTTGGCTCAGGCCTTGTTCGCTAACATCCTATTCTTCGGACAGATAATCTATACGAACTTCAACTCAACTGGAACTAATCCCCTTTTGAATTGGATAGGCATCTTCGAACAAGACCCAGACAGTGCCCGTATGATTGCCACGTGGGGCCTGTCGCGGTATGTCACACCGCCGCAAGGATTGTTTGCTGTGTTCGCCGAGGCGGACGGACTTGTCCACGTGATTGTCTACGCAGCCTTGATGATCTTACTGTGTTGGGGCTTTTCCAAGGTCTGGGTGGACATTAGTGGTATAGCGCCACGAGACGTGTCCCGTCAGCTCCTAAATAGTGGTTACATAGTTCCGGGGTTCAGAAGAAGCGAGAAGGTACTAGAGCGCCTACTCGACAGATACATCCCGATTGTTGCCAGTCTTGGAGGGTTCCTTGTGGGCGTGCTTGCGGCAGCGGCAGACGTCGCAGGCGCACTAGCCAGCGGGACCGGCATACTCCTAATGGTGTCAATAATCAAACAATACTACGAACAGATTGCGAAGGAACAGCTTGCCCAGATGGGTGGCGAAGGCGTGGCCGGACTCTTGGGAATCCTCTAGAGTGTACGGGCTAGAAAACCGCTCGCCGCACACTCTCCTAGACCCGTTTCGGACTAATTTCATAGCGATTGGAATTGAGGCAAACCTAAAATGGATTTACGCCTCTTCCAGCGGGTCTGAGAGGAGAAAAAGAGATTCGCTGGGGTGTTACACAATGGCGTCAAGCAAGGTTAGGTATGGCCTCCCTGCATTGTTCTTTATTGTCGGCGTCTGGGCAAGCGTCCAGCTCATAGTAGGTGTGACGTCGGCTGCTCAAACCTCTGACATTCTCACGGTTTGGGGAGGCTCTGCCTATGAGGACATACTCTTTGTAATAGCTGTGGGGCTTCCGATACTTCTTCTCGAATATGCCGGACTCGCAGTTCCTATGGCAATTGTGTTCTTGGCCATTGCGCGAAACTACAAACGCGCCTCCTATGAGATGAACATCATGAACATTGGCACCGAATTTGGCGGGGTACGGATGATTCGCAGGGCTGTGGCACCTGCCTTGTTTAGTGTCAGCACATCGGAGTTCCTAAAAGTATGGGTCCAGAGTAGTGTCTTCGCGCTTTCTGATGTCCCGTCTGACATGATGGCTATGTATAACATCTCATTGACTCTGATTGCCTCACTACTCTTCTTGGTGGTTGCACTTCCACTCTTCTCAGCAACGTGGGTATTGAACGACGCAGGGATAGTCACACACTTGAAGGAAGACAAGATGAGAATACGTCAATGTCCTGACATGCAAGGAGTCGGTCGTTGGATTGGAAACACTTTGGGAGGATACGCGTTGATAGCGTTCCCACTGGCCATGTT
>JBHLOD010000329.1:0-2882 GCA_048940825.1 Promethearchaeota archaeon
GCAGGAGTTGTAGATAGCAAGAACGTTAGATTCCTGAGGGTCTTCCTGAGTGGCAATTGGAAAGAACGCAAAGAAGTGGCATGTGGCATCGGAAGAGTCGGCATATACACGACATCCGGGGTTGTCAGACAAGTCCTGAGCGATCCGGACTGGAGAGTCAAACAGGCCCTAATCGAGAGCATCGATATCAGACGGTCGCGTTTCGCGAGTCTTTTGCGAATCTTGGAGATTCTTGTTGTCGATTCACACAGGCGCGTCCATGGCTCGGCTCGGCGACTCCTACTGAGGCTGGGCTCGGAGGCATGCGAGAATTCGAATGTGATGACTCAGCGTGAGAAGCTGATGAAACGTTTCAGAGACCAGCTACTCAAGGCGGCTTCCTCAAACGAGGACATTGAGTCCTCTTGGCTTGGAGTGGAAATCGCTGGAGACGACGTTATCCCCTACATCAGCCCTGAAGACTCACAGGACACAACCCAGCCGGAGCCTGTAGGCATAAGCGATTTTGCGCCACCGGACAAGGATCTTCGGACAGCACTCATGATGAAGATGCTTGAAACAAAGGAGTCCTCTGTTCCTCCTCTCACAATTGATGACACTAGAACTGCTGCAAAGCGCTCGCCGAAATCTCGCAAGGTCCGTTCGAAACTTCCTGCACCCGCAAGATTCCTTGCGTTGATGGATCGTCTCTCTGCGGATCTTGGAAGGGATCTACCTCTTGCCGTGATGCGGGTCAAGGCACCAGAGATAGAGATGTCTGAGAAGGAGTTCGATAAGATTCTTGACCAGCTTGTGAAGGAGGGAACAGTGTACATGGTGGACAAGGAAACCGTGAGCCGAGTCGATATCCAGCCAGACTAGCCGTCGAAGGGAACAAGCAAAGACTAATCAACATGGTTCTGTTGTTGCGTCCCCACTTGGAGGATAGCAGCATGTCCGAACGTACTCTGATTCGAGGCGGACTCGTTGTAACAGGTGACGAGAAGGGAACGGTTCACTCTGATGGCTACGTCCTGTTCGAAGGAAACAGGATCCTGGAAGTTGGGGCAGGGAAGCCCAGAGAATCAGCCGGGAACATTGTTGATGCCAAAGGCAGTCTTGTCATTCCAGGACTTGTAACGGCGCACACCCACCTCTATGGAATCTTATTGCGAGGAGCGTCACTCAATATCGACCCTCCAACCGATTTCGCTCAGATTCTCCAAAGGGTATGGTGGCCCCTTGATGAGAAACTTACACTAGAGGATGCAAAGGCAAGTGCCCTCTCTGCCTCTGCTGACATGCTTAGGAACGGTTCTACATTCTTCGCTGATACGTATTCAGGTCCCAACTCGATTAAGGGCAGTCTGGATGCAATTGCTGACGGAGCCAACCAGGTTGGCATCAGGTCGATGCTAGCCTTTGAGATGACTGAGCGTGATAGCCCCAAGGATGGACAGAAGGGTCTTACCGAAAATTTGAGATTCGCAAAACGAGCCGACTCCGACTCCTTGGCCAATTTGATGGTTAGTGTGCATGCTTCGTTTACTCTTTCCGATGAGTTGATTCAGAAAGCAGTGGAGGAAGCCCGTAGGCTTGACGTGCCAGTCACGATTCATACATCAGAGGGCTTAGTAGACTTGTACCACAACTTGGAACGGTACGGAGAAAGAACAGTAGAGCGACTCTCTCGATTGGGGGTCTTGGCACCGAAGACTGTCCTTGCACACTGTGTCCACGTTGATGATATCGAGCTAGACCTTATCGCCCTGCATGGAGCGTCTGTCGCACACAATCCGATGAGCAACATGTTGAATGCTGTCGGGACCGCGCCGGTTCCGGAGATGCTCAAGAAAGGCATCACAGTCGGCCTCGGAAACGATGGCTGGATCTATGACCCGTTTGAGAACATGAGATGTGCCTTGACCGTCCACCGACTGGCTACAGGAAATCCTAGTGTCATTGGTCCTGACGAGGTCTTCCGCATGGCCACACTCGAAGGTGCGAAATGTTACGGACTAGAGAACGAGATTGGTAGTCTGGAAGAGGGCAAGCTTGCTGACATCGTAGTCCTTGACACTTCGAGGCTTCCAACCCCACTCACTCCAGAATCAGCTATTGGTCACTTGGTGAATACGTTCGGAGGGCGTGATGTGGCCAGTGTCTTTGTTGATGGTGTTTCTGTTGTCGAGAAGGGTAGACTAAGGTTGATTGAGGACGAGGAGGTTTCTCGAGTATCGATGGAATCTGCCGAGAGCCTGTGGACGAGGCTTCAAGGCGATTGAAGGTCTCCACGGAACGAGATTGAGTAAGCTCTATCCAGCGCCATAGTGGTACCAGACACAAACCGTTTTCAGTAGGGAATAGACGGCGAACGTGGTGCTATCTCTGTATTCAGATTTCACATACGATGGACCAATCTTCGACACTCATACTCACGCTGTGGACAATGAATCGTTGGATCTTCTGGTTCGGATTCAGAAGAAGTTCGGCGTTGAGCGAGCTGTGTTGATTTGCCACAGCCCTGGTGCAATGAGATATGCCAAGCGCGAATATCCCGGTCGTTTTACCTATGCCAAGTACTTCTCAGGCGTACAAAGATTCACTGACGGAGTAGACGTGATTGCCAAAGAGATCAGGAATTTGAAGGAAGATGGCTATGATCTGGCCAAGATGCAGTCGGCACCAGTGATGCGAGCCAGAGCAAAGGCCGACCCGGACGAACTAAGGCTTCACGAGGATGAGATGTCCCCCATGTTCGAAGCTCTAAGAGATGAGGCTGTACCATTCATTCTTCACTTGTCCGATCCTGACACGTACTATTCCACCAGATACAGTGACTCAGAGTTCTTTGGCTCGAAGGAGCGAGACCTCGACGAGTTGGAGGGTGTCATTTCTCGGTA
>JBHLOD010000330.1:0-2876 GCA_048940825.1 Promethearchaeota archaeon
TTTTGGCGGATTGTCACATCAGTGGAGAGTGGTCTATCTAAGCCGTACCACTCGCTTCCTCTCCATTGACCAACTTCTTCACTGATCTCCAAAGTGTATCTGTGTGTTCTTTCAGGTTGAGTTTCTTGGCTGCTTCCCGTGGTAGAGCAGTCAACATCTCGTCTAAGCGTTCCAGGCGAGTAAGCAAAGTGTTCTTCGGTTCAAACTCAAGAGGATTTCCAAGAGCAAAACGCCAAGGTATCTCATTGATCTCCGCTCCGACAGTCGGACCTTGAGGCGCGCTCTTGTATGACATAGATATCGTCCTATTTGGTGGAGGACTGTGACTAGTCCCAAGACTAGCCCTCAAAGTTCGCGTGATAGATGATTTCTTGGCGGTCGTCAAGGCGTTCTCAAAGGCGACTCTAGCCCCGCGTGCCCTAGAGATTTGATTCGACAGATTGAGTCCACCGATTTTCAGACTGACATATCGATATAGACTTCTGAGTGGGCTGATGATTGAAGGTATTGAGATTCTGGGCAATGTCAATCTACCAGCGAGATACTCTCGGTTTATCCGCTCAAGGCCGCCCTTCACAATGATACCCATCATGTAGAACAGAAAGCGTCTGACCCGTATCTGAGTCTGTCTCTCGTTCTTGAGGTAGATCGCACGGACAGGCACGTCCTGCACACGGACCCCGTTGGAATGGAATCTCATCAACCAGTCTGCAGGGTAGCCGTATCCCTTTCGAGCATTCTCCCAGTTCACAAGTGGGAAGACCCTTCTGTGTAGTGCAGTGTAGCCCATCTGTGAGTCGTATATGTGGTAGTAACCAGATGCAATCTTCGTTAGAATAGACAACGACACATTGCCCAGAATCCTGCGAGTTGGCATTTCTCGCCACGCGTTTCCGGGAGAGTCTTTGGATTCGCCGTAGATGAATCGATTGCCCTTTGAATAGTCAGCAGAGCCGTCCGCTATGGGTCTCAGGAGGTTGGAGAGGTCGGTCCAATCCATCTGGGCATCTCCCCCCACCACCACGAACACATCGTGCCCATCCCTATAGGCTTGATGATACCCAGTTATGATTGCTGCACCTACTCCTTTGTTCTTGCGATGTCGAATCAGCCTGATTCTGGAATCGTTATCCGCATAGTGCCGGACCACCTCAGCAGTCCCGTCTTGACTTCCATCATCAACGACATAGATTGTATCGACAGAATCAGGAACGGGCCAGATAGTCCGACCAATCAGACGCTCTTCATTTCTAGCTGGAACTACTACTGCGACCTTCAAGGACCTGTACATCTCTCGAATCCTCTCGTGGATCTCCCTGAGATGCTACATCCCTCGTCTAGGATATGCTCGGCAGCTGCGCTAACTGGCGTACAGTAGCTCCTCTGCCAGCTCCTCTCCGGATGTGCACCCCTACTCAGGCGTAGACAAGAATACAGTGGTGGTTGTCCTCTCCTCGTCCACTGCCGACCGTGCGTCAAAAGGGCATGCGATACTGAAAATAAAGGGTTCTCGAAAACCTCTCCGCGTATGAAAAACGAAGATTCTTCTTAAAAAGGGATGAGCTTTTCCGAAAATCGATGATTCTGTCGGTTTCCGAAGGGCATTTTCTGGTAGTTTCATCAGAACTTATGGACCACCCGGCAGGTTAGGCCTGTACACCACTTTGGGGTGAGGCCGTCTTGAAATCCTATGGAGCCAACTATGATTCAAACAGGGTCCCAGACCAGACCCACAAGGGCAAGTTCTGCTTCACTCCCTCCAATCTTTGTGGAGAGCAAGTTCAACAACCCCTTGTGTCTTTCTTTTGATGATTTGATGAATTCGTAGCGTTCATGAATTAACTCGGGGTCCGCCTCAAGAACCAGACACGATATCTTGAATCCTCCAACCTCTATGTGTACATCGGCCCGTTTCTCGCTTATGGGCATAAGAGTGTATACCCTTAGACCTCCAAGTGACTTGAAGGTTTCCAGCATTCTCCGAGAAGCGAGAGCCCGATTGTGTTCACGTGTTCGATAGGCGATAAGGACCGAACCAGCGAACACGGACAGGATTGTCAGGATTACCAGAGGGTTTCCACTGGTGACGTACGATGCTAAGTCCATCACCGTTGATTCGGTTGCATCCTTGACCAGAAGCACCCAACTACCAAGTACCTCCATACCTTCGACTACTGTTAACGACAACCTGTACAATGAAACCAGGGCCCCTCTTGGGCTAGCTGGAGCTGCAGCAAGACCGTCACCAGACCCATCACCGCTTGGCACAAACGGGGACCATGGTCCGAGCAGTTCAGTTAATCCGTGAGTGGTTTCGCTAGCCGAAACTACGGTGTAGGTGCTTGGGTTCGCCATATCTCTTGCATCTGTGAAGCTACCTTCACTCGTCACTAGCCAATCAACACCGTCCTTGTGAATCACAACGGTGAAATCTGTTATTTCTGCACCATCATAGGCATAGGTCAGGCTAATCAGGACGAACACAGTAGTTTCGTTGCTGGCCGAAACATCTTCCGACAATTTCCCATCAATGCTGTCTGCTATGTAGTTGCGTGAATAGACTTGATCTAGGAGATCAGTTCCGTCAGCATCTTCATCCTGTGAGACAACCTTGAACCTGTAGGCGTCTTGGCCTACCTCACTATCTGCATTAACGACTATAGAGAAGGATCCATCAGATTCTTCATAGTCTGTGGCTCTCCAGGGGCTATTTGGTACGCCGGGTGAAGTGACATATACGTGCACCTCCGATGCACTTGGATGCAGGCTGCTACCATAGTATGATACCGAACCTGATGCAAGTATGTTCCCCTCGACATCGCCTCTGTTTGGAGTACCAGATGAATCTGCGAGTGTTGGCCCTCCGGGCAACTCAA
>JBHLOD010000331.1:0-2873 GCA_048940825.1 Promethearchaeota archaeon
GATATTGGTGCTACACTGTTCAACTTCATTCTGATAATCTCACTATTGGGCTCAATAATGGTGTCTGCTACAACTGTCGGCAATAGCCAGAGGATGGAGTATCTTCTCACAATGCCCCTGACGATGAGGACAGTCTTCCTCGAGAAGACCATCGTTGTGATTCTCAACAATGCAGTGCTGTTTCTAGGAATAGGCATCCCAGTCTTCATAGGGCTAAGTATTGCTTCCCATGCGCCGCTTGCAGGTTTCTCCATTATTGTCTTTGCAGTTCTCCTCCTATCTCTTGTAACAATTGGTGTTTCATTTGGTGGATTACTGGGTCTGTTCTTCTCTCGACTTCTCGCGGGTCGACGAACTCTCAAACAGGTTGGCTGGTTCCTCGGAAGTTCGTTGGCCATCATAGCCACTGCAGTGTACTACTACACATTCTATACCTCGGACGGCGCGGGAATATTCGAGTGGCTGTTCGAGCTAGCGCGCTCCTTTGGACTATCTTCCCGTTTCTCTCCGGGCTACCCTGTCAGCACTCTGTCACTCGGAATTCTGATAGGGGTGTCACCCAATCCTGTCGATGCACTTGTAGGTCTATTCTTCATCGCACTCGGACTTCTGCTTGCCTACGTCAACTCCTACGTTAGTGAGCTAGCACATTACAGCGGCTGGCTGGCTTCTGGTTCAAAGAGAACGTCTGCGAAGGATGTGCGCAGAACCCACACTTCGTGGAATCCTCAGCCCATTCCCATTATGAAGTTCAATCAGACCGTTAGTGTTTCAATATGGTACAATATCTCGACGATTCGAAGAGAAGGAAGAGTCCTTGCTCAGTACTTGATGGGGCCAATCAGGTTTGTCATCTTCTTGGTCTTGCCTTTCGTCGCAGTAGGCGAGTATGCTATGGGGCTTACGCCCTATTTCATCCTGGCAGCCGTGGTGCCTTTTGCCGTTTCATACGGAGTATACTTTGCTGGCTACGAAACGGTATACGAAGGCAGGAATCTCATGACTCTACAATTGGCCGCCACGAATATGGCCGATTACGTTAAGGGAAAGGTGATCAGTGCCATACCGTTCGTGCTTATCACCAGCATCGCCATCTCAGTCTTGTTGTTCTTCGTAGGCCCCGTAATACTACCCTACCTTCTAGGTGTCCCAATTGCCTGCGTATTCATCTGCCTGGCGGCGGGCGCTATAGCGGCCAATGCGGCGGCTATGGGAGGCGATTTTCGAGCGGAGCGGTCGGTTCTGAGACAGAGAGGAGCAGCCGTCCAGATGCCCATAAGAGGTTGGTCGATGTTGAGAGCCCAGCTGGTTCCCTACGTTGTCGGGTATATGGGAGTTTACTCGATGGTCGGAGTCGGCATTCTCGTGACCACGCTCTACGGCGCTGTCATTGGTCTGGTTGCTGCATATGCCATTCTAGGCCTGTTTTGTCTTGTATGTTATTCACTCTACAACCACTACTCACACAGCGCTGGGGTCAAGTTGGCTCAAATTGAGGCCTCAAAGTACCTCTGATATTGTCCTCAACAGGAAGATAGATGCAGGAAATTCTTTTCTGACAAGACTAGCCGTCCTAAGACCAAGCAACGGTGTGGAGAAAGAGTTGAGCAGTTCGGTTGACGTTTCCCCGATTCAACATATCATGTTCCTTGGCTTGGAGGCCGGTGAGCTGCTACTCTATGTTCCGTATGATGGCTCGACAGACGTGAGCCACGACCTCAGAGCCGCTCTTCTCAGGGCCGTCATGCATTTCTCAGGTGATGACATCCGATCCATCCGCTGGTCCAACTTCATGTACGTGTTTGAACCAGGCGAGATATCGATAGCAATTATGGGACTCAAGGTTGGCTACGACGAGGAACTCTACAGGGACAAACTCTTGAAGGTACTCTCCGGGTTTGAGAGGGAGTACAAGTTGGCTCTTAGGCAGGACACAGGTGACATCCGTCGTTACAAGAACTTCGCTCTTGCAGTAATCTCGGAGATGCCCCTTGTTAACATCGAAATCGACTCAGTTCCGAGGTCCAAGGACAGTGGGGATCCGATACCTTGGCGAGTGGGAGAGGTTGACGTGAAGCTTGAGATTCTACAACAAAGCGCCAATGGCACGCGCACAATCCGTGAGATAATCGAGCTGACCCAGATGCCCAAGGAAGAGGTCATCGCCCTATGTTCAATACTTGCTTATTTCGAGTGGATAGAGTTCTGACTCAGAGCTTTAGCTCTCCAACAACCTTGCCGGGCGGGACAACAAAGTCGCAATCGAAGTACTGTCCCAACATGATTGCTTCTATCTCAACTGAACTGAAATCATCCTGTGGGCCGCTTGTAATCTCAATCTCAACATCACCTGATCTGCCATCGTGCACGTCGATAGTCACGTAAGCTGCTGTAACAACAGCAATATCGTGAGATTCACCCGACACATTAGGAATCACCTTGAAATTGATATTTGGTCCGCTGTCGATCCATGCTCCCTCCTCATCAAGCAGGCAACTTGCCTTCATCAGAGTATGTCCGTTCCTGACCACCGAAGCCACAACGCGGTCTTTCTTCAGGGTCAATGATATATCCGCGTTCTTTCGGGCGTAGCCCCATATCTCTCGTCCTGCAGCTAGGGCGATATCGTTGTCGACGTATACGTGAGAGAAATACGCCCCAACCTCCTCTTCGCCAGTAATCCGATTGTCAAACAGGCACTGGACTATCAATGCGGCCTCCATGAAAGTCCCAATCTCTTGACAAGGATGTTCCCCTATGAAGAGAGCGGCTAGAGGCATTTGTGAGGGTCTTAAAGGTGCAGGAAGCATCTTCTTCACAGAACTCTCTGTTGGATTGAACATGGCAAGGAGTATCCTCGAGTCCTTGTAGTG
>JBHLOD010000332.1:0-2865 GCA_048940825.1 Promethearchaeota archaeon
GACGAGGCTTGGGTGAGCCGCTTCATGTAGTGCCTCCATCTGTAAAAAGGATTGTGCTCGAATTGCTTTGGTGCCTCACATTCTCGATTCCGCGGTTGGATTGTGCCACTTCAGACACTCCGACAGGTTTAATAGAAAAACCACTGGTCGAGCGTTTCGGGCCCCTGTAGTGTAGCTCGGCCTAGCATTCAAGACTGTCACTCTTGAGACCCGGGTTCAAATCCCGGCGGGGGCGCCACTTTTTATGAATTGCTTCAGATATCCAAGGGCGAATTCACATTCCTGCACACGCAAGGTGAGTGTCGATGTCATATTCTGAGCTGTTACTCTTCAAAAGATATCCAGAGCTTGTAGAGAATATCCCATGGTTATCTTTAGGAAGTTTTCCAACCGCTGTTCAGAAGCTTACAATCCTTGAGCAGAATTTAGAATATGATGGGATTTGGATCAAGAGAGACGACCAGACGGGTGAGCTATATGGAGGTAACAAGGTTAGAAAGCTCGAGTTCATTATTGCTGATGTTCTGAGAAGGAAAAAGCGATGGATTCTAACATTCGGCGGACTTGGCTCGAATCATTGTCTGGCGACGGCACTCTACGGGCGTGAACATGGACTCAAGACTGTCTTATGCTTGATTGATCAGCCACTCACAGAACATACACAGGAACAGCTCCTTCGTTTCGACTATCTTGGTGCCAAGATATCCTACGCCCGGAATACAATTGGTGCAGTTCTAAAAGGCGTATGGCAACTGGCTTCAAAATGGGGTGTCTACTTTCTAGGACCCGGGGGATCAAGCGAATTTGGAAATCTCGGATATGTAGAGGCGGGTCTTGAACTTGCCAACCAAATAGACAATGGTCTTTTACCAAAACCCGTACACGTCTATGTTCCTATAGGAACAATGGGCACCTATTGCGGTCTAAAGATTGGTTTTGAATTAGCAGACCTTGACATCGATCTTGTTGGTGTTCGAGTCACTGAGAGGAGTATGACCAACGAGAAAAAGGCCGCCAAGCTAGTGAATAAGACTGCAAGAATGCTACAATCTTTCTCAGATGACATTCCGGAGATTGAACTAACCCCTGCTGATATTCATATAGACCACGATTTTGCGGGTCCCGGTTATGGCGCAGTAACTGATGAAGGACTGGAAGCCCAGCAATTACTCAGTGAAACTGAAGGGATACGCCTCGAAACCACTTACACTGGGAAGGCTTTTGCAAGTATGCTTAATCATATCCGTACCAAAAAGCTGTCAGGAGAACCAGTTCTCTATTGGCATACCTACAATTCAGTCGACCTCAGGGATATGGTTCGGAAGCATCATGATTTCACTCACCTTCCCCGCGCCTTCCACAAGTTCTTCAAGGAGAACCTCATCTCCTACATCTAATTGACCCTAAAGGTAGAGTGGCGTGAATTGTCCAGTCTAGCATTCAAGAATGTCGCTCTTGACCCCGGGTTCAAGTTCCGGCGGGGGCGCTACTTCTTCTTGATTGACAGAACTCTGGAAAGATAGATAGGACGCCAACTTCCATATGATTTCGGAATAGGAAGGAGAGATAACTATGACAGATATTCCATATAGTAAGGAGACAACCGTCAAGGTAGGCGACATCGAGATTGTCTACGACACCTTCGGAGATCCCTCCGCCCCTCCTCTGCTGCTCATCATGGGATTGGGATCGCAGATGATTCTCTGGGAGGATGCCTTCTGTAAGGCAATCGCCTCCCAAGGTTATTGGGTTATTCGCTTCGATAATCGAGATGTTGGATTGTCAACCAAGCTTGATGATGCTGGAATACCGAACCTATTTGCACTATTGCAGGGAGAAACAGTAGAGGTGCCCTACAAACTGTCGGACATGGCATCTGATGCTGTGGGTCTTCTTGATGCTCTGAACATTGATTCAGCTCATGTCGTAGGTGCTTCAATGGGAGGGATGATTGCCCAAACGATGGCAATCAACTACCCTGGCCGAATCCGCACTCTGACATCTATTATGTCATCCACAGGAAATCCGGATTTGCCACAACCAAAGCCAGAAGTGGCCTCCATATTGATAACCACTCCGCCTTCTGATCGTGACGAATACATCGAATATGAACTGAAGTTATGGCGCATGCTCAATGGTCCAAAGTTCCCGCCAGACGAGGATTACGTTCGTGAGCGATCTGCCATCGCCTATGATCGTAGCTACTATCCTCAGGGGACGGGGCGACAATTCGCGGCCGTTCTTGCTTCTGGTAGCCGTAAAGAAGCGCTGAAGAAGCTAAAAACACCAACTCTTGTTATTCATGGTGATGCGGACCCACTTGTTCCCATCGAGGGCGGAAGAGATACAGCAGAAGCCATTCCTGGGGCAGATCTATTAATCATCGAGGGGATGGGTCACGGTATACCCGTTCAGGTGGCACCCCGCATAATAGAGGCCATAGTCCGCCATGCTGCAAATCGCTCCAAGCCCTTATGAGAGGGAATAGACGGCACTCCAACAATGGTGCAAGGCCGGGGGAGTACTCTTAAGATATCGAACCGAATCTGGAGGATATCGTCAGTGTATCATGTAGCTGAGTGGTGGCCTTATGACAGAGTTCTTGGATGCGTGCTACAATGCAATCAGGAAGCAGGAAGTCTCTCTATCTAAAACTATCAAGGCTGCAGATGATGAGGGCGTCAGTCTTCTTCGGAACAAACGACTGGTCGTCCTAACGGGCTGTGGTGACTCCTTCGCCATAGCAGACTACGGAAGATGGGCATTCCTCGGAGTGGGACTCAATTCGGTCGCCATCTCCCCGCTGGCGATTTCCCAGATTCAGCTCGATGGTAGCTGTCTTGTCATTGGGGTGAGTGCCTCTGG
>JBHLOD010000333.1:0-2865 GCA_048940825.1 Promethearchaeota archaeon
CTTTCTACGGAGCTTCCAGATGTAGTATGATAGTGCATAACCAATGACGAATAGCAACTCTCCTATAATTAGCAGAAGCTCCACTGATGTAGGTGAATTCAAGAAATAGATGATAGAAATGAATCCAATTGTCATTGCGAAGATGGCCAAGACACCGTATTGAAAACGTCTTGAAGATCTATCCAGTTTGCTCTCGTAGTGACCCAGCAAGAAACCGAATACCAGGAAGACTAACATTGACCCAACAAGAATCACAGGGAAAAAATCACCTGCGTCAAGGAATTGCATATACGACCTAACAAAGACTGACGTTTGAATCTATCTTGTCAAAATCGCATCAATACCCGCTACTGATTCTTTCATCAATCCTCTTCATAGAACTCAGGATTGATTCGATATCCTTCTTCGCCGTTTTCGAGTGTGATAGGTACAATCTCATTCTTTCAGATAATGAACGTCGAGAGGCTGTTGAGTGTTTCAAATTGCCCGCGGAGGGTTGACCTCTTCCTCCTCTTCCTCTGACCATCTTTCACTCTCAGGCAGACTCTCGATGCCAAGCTCCTTCAGCCTGGACATGGTCTTCTGTAGAGTGTCTGTGCTATCGGTGTCCGATAGAAGGAGAGCGTAGTTACAGAGGGTTCTGCCAAGTTCATATTGAAATACGGCCGGTGCCCTCGAAACCAAGTTCTCTCCGATATCAATCGCTTCACAATATGCATCCTGTGACTCCCGAAACCGACCACTCCGTTTAAGCAGAATGCCGAGGTTGTTGAGAGTTGACCCAACACCAGGTTGATACAGGTCCGGCGACTCTCCGAGAAGATCTCTGCGCAGCTGAAGTGCTTCTCTTAACGCATCTTCTGCCTCCGATGTCTTACCTGTTTCTAACAGCAGTATGCCAAGATTGTTGAGGGTGGTGGCTACTCGGTGGAGAAATAGCTCGGGAGACTTCTGAGCAAGTTGCCTTCTAATCTCTAGAGCCTCTTGAATGGTTTCTTCGGCCGCCGGAGTTTTCCCAGTCTTTCTAAGGAGAACCGCCAGGTTGTTGAGGATGGTGGCCAATAGGTCCGTCAAAAGCACAGCCTCTGGTGCTCCGAGGGCGATTTCCCTAGCGATAACAAGAGCCTCTCGGTATGCCTCTTCAGCTTCTGGTGCTCTATTGGTCTGACTGAGAAGAACGGCGAGGTTGTTGAGGTTCCAAGATACTAGGCGGTTGTATTTGCTTGGGGAGATGGTGACAAGTTCTCTGTGCATGTCTAGAGCTTCGCGACATGCTTCTTCTGCTTCTGAAACTCTACCTGTCTGCCTCAGAAGAACGGCGTAGTCGAACAGAGTCCATGCAGCAAGAAACGAAAACGCACCTGGTGTCGTTTCAGCAAGTTCTCTGGATATTTCGAGTGCTTCTATGTATGCCTCCTCCGCCTTCGAGTATCTACCAGTCTGTTTGAGCGGCAGTGCTAGGAGGTTAAGGACAGGCGGAATCCAAGACAGGTAGGATTCCGGTTTCATCCTGGCCGCTTCTTTTTCCATATGAATCGCCTCCCGACATAACTTCTCTGCCTCATATGGTCTACTCGTTTTACTCAGCAATTCGCTGAGATTACCAAGGCAAATGGCGAGTCTAAGACGACTGCTGTCTACCCCATTGCTGGCAAACTCTCTAAGAATCCTGATATACTCTCGAAGGGAATCTTCCGCCTCCGGAATCTTACCTGCCGAGGCTAATGCAGCAGCGATACCTGGTACGAAGCTTCTTGCAGGGTCGTAGAATTCTGTGGTTTTGGACCTACGATAGAGTTCATACGCCTCGCGACTCGCTTTCTCGCCCTCTTCCAGTCTATTGACAATAATCAGGACCCAACCGAGCCTCATCACGGTTTGTGCCATATCTTTGATATGGAATCCCAGTGTCTTCTCATCGAGTTCTCTATATATTTTGACAGACTTCTCAAGAGTTTCTATTGCCTCAGAGGTTCTTTCGGTCTTCTGAAGTAGGCGTCCAAGATCGCTCAGTGTTCGTGCCTTATGCACCATGAGTTCGTCAGGAATCTCTTCACCGAACTCTCGAAATGCTTGAAGGGCGCTTAGAAGCGCATCTTCTCCATCTGCAAATCTATTAAGCATTGTCAGCACGCCGCCTCTCAGTCCTCGCAAAATCGCCTCGCCTTCCTTTGTCCTGACTGCAACTGCATCAAGAAATGTGAGAGCATCCGAGTAGGCGGCGTTGAAAGTGAAGTCAAATACCAACGACCCTATTCTTGCCTCTGCATCCCTCTCTGCAACCAGTGCTCGAACTGACATTGCCAGTCCTAGAAGCGTGTAGTCCGACTCGTCATTCGAGGTCCTCTCGAGGAGTTCGGCCACCTCATCGGTCGAGTCCTGCAGCCGTGGGCCAAGTTCAGCTATGATGAGCTCTCTAGCAAGGTCGTGCAGCACCCAAGTACCGTCCTCTCTGTACTTGACAAAACTCAAGCGAATCAGTCTGTCCCAGTGGTCCGTTCTCATATCTGGTGCAATGATAGTCATGGTCCTTCGATTGAAAGAGGGGAGAAGGCCTGCCTTCTCGACCAGTCGTAGGAGATCCTGCGTTTCGCTGAACAGTCTTCTCCATGTCTTGAGCCGCACTGCTTCGAGTGTATCGGCCCGCAAGTCTTCCACCTCATTTAGGGAGAGGCTGGCAGAGTCTGCAACGTCACACATCGCTCCTATCACAAAGGGGTTTCCACCACTCACACTGACAATCCTATCCTGAAGCTCACGTTCCGTCACTCCCCGTTTTTCAAGGAGCTCGACGCAGCTCTCTCTGTCAAGCTCTGTGAGCTCGGATTCCTCAATCTCGAGTTCCTCTCTTGCTTCTCCGGGCAG
>JBHLOD010000334.1:0-2860 GCA_048940825.1 Promethearchaeota archaeon
CCAGCATAGCCAGACATCTGCAGCAAGGTAATCACAAGCGTCGCAGCGACCATCATGAATAAGCCACTCACAAGTGCGATGCGGCGCAATTGCTGTTTTCTCTGATTGTATTCAGATTCCATCTTCTCGCTATTCGAATTCTTCATGTGTGAGTCAACCTCGTAAGTGAATGAACATTCACTTATTCTAAAATGAATGACCGTTCATTTATATAGCTTTCCTGCAAAGCAACAACTCACAATGAGAACACGAGATCAAGCGAAGTATGATTCAATTGTCAAAGCATCTATCAAACTGACGAACGAGCTAGGCTTTGATGGCATCTCTATCTCGAAAATTGCCAACATGGCCAAGGTGTCCCCAGCGACTATCTACATCTACTTTGAGAACAAGGAGGACCTCTTCACCAAACTCTACGTGGATATTCGTAGGAAAATGAGTCAGGGTGCTTTGGAGGGTCTTGAGGAAGGTATGACCACAGAGGAGATCTTCAAGTCCATTTGGAGACACGCATTCACATTCAACCTCAGCCATCCGGAGTATCTCGCCTATCGAGAGCAGTTTGAACGGACAACAATGATGAAGAACATCAGAGCTGAAGACTTCGAGCTTTTCCAGACTGTCGACAGTCTACTCAGGCGGGGCATCAAGGAAAAGACAATCAAGCCCCAACCTCTGCCTATCTTGACTGCATTTGCCTATTTCCCAGTCATCACCCTTCTGAATTTCCATAATGCGGGGATAATCGAGATGAATGAGAATCGTATTGAGCAGGCGTGTGAGATTGCATGGAATGCGATTCATTCATAGTCATGAATGGCCTCAGCCCGCCAATGTCACGCCACACTTCTGGCAGAACTGAGCGCCTGCTTCAACACTTGCTCCGCATTTGGGACATTTTCCAGAGTATCTACTCCAGACCGTGACTAATCTCTCTATCTCATCACGCTGAAGAAGTCCTCTTCTTAGAAGTTCCTCTAGCCCTTGCACTAGTAATTCCTCAGCTTCAGCCGCTAACAGCATATTGCCCCTCGTACACGCTCGTTGGAAGGATTCTTTGAAGGATTGGTCTCTCTGGAGCAGATTGTCTATCGAGGCGGTGAATGCATCATCAAACTCCTTGCTCAATGGTTCTCCTTCCATGGTCAACAGACTTCCTTCAGGTAGGAAACACGGAGTGAGCACTCTATGAGAACCGTCGTCATATCTGACAACATACGTATGCATATCAAATAGCGTCAGTGGGGCGAGTTCTCTGATTGAATCGTTGTCCAGTGTCCAATTCATCAGGTTAAGAAACTCCTGCTGGAACTCCAAGACCCTATTCTCAATTGCCTGTTCAGACTTGCCTATTGCCGCATTCACCTCTGCCTTGAGGTCATCAAGCTCTTTCGCCTTGAGCCCCGTTTCATTCCTAGCCGCATCGATTCTTCTCTGACGTTCTTCGATTTCTGCTTTTAGCTGGTTTTCTGCTTCCACCTTGTCTGATTCGAATCTTGCTTGAGCTTCGGCTACACGCCTCTCCAGATCCGATTTCTTCTCGTCCATCATATCAAAGGGGTGCTGAAGATTCGCTAAGGTTTCCCTCAATGAGCTTACGAGACTATTGTATACTGAGACTGCACCCTGAGTGTCTGCTTCTTTCTGCCCAATCTGTGTTATTGCCTCTCTCGTTTCACCAACAAGCCCGGCAAAGAACTGTTCAAGGTCATTCAAAGCCCTAGAGAAGTCTGCTGTCATAGCTCGTAGATTCATCGTGTGCTTTTCACGTAACTCATAGATCTTGTTCTCTTTGTTCTCTGTGAGCTTGGCAAGCTCTTGCTTTGTTCGTTCTTCCATCATTCTGACGCGTTCGTTTCCTCTTTCTCGTTCTAAGTTAGTGATGTTCTCTAGGATTGTGGTCTGACCCCCGTAGTTCTCCCTGATTAGCCTCTGCAGAGTCTCTGCTGATTCAATACGTAGTTTTGCGGATTCAGAGATTTTCTTGAACTCCTCAGACCTCTTGAGAGCGACGTTCGAGTCAGACCGGATATCAACTCTGTTGGGTTCAGTTGCAGGACCAGAAACCAGAACGAAATGCCCAATTGCTTTGATGAACGATGGGTCAGCCAGACCAGCAACGCTGGCTGTGTGGTGATCAACATTCTCAAGAAGGGGCTGCATCTTTGACGCCACGTTGGGTATGTCTGTTGCTTGAGACAGATCAGAGCTGATTATCCTCTTCACTTCACTTGCCCCCCTCATCTCAGTGAAGTGAAACTCCGTGGTCCCACTACTAGATGCATTTAGAGCGATTGATTTTGTTGGGGAGGTCTGCACAATCCAGAGTGGGAATGAAACACTACTTAGGCCAACTATCCTAGCACTATGTCCTTTCCGAGATTCTGCAGACGCAAGTGCCGCAGCTAGACAAACGCTTTCCGACTCTGGTACAACTCTTGTGGCTTCCTTCTTGAACAAGTAGTTTAGATACAGGTTGCGGACCACACAAACACCACCTTGGTGACTGTGGTAGATTCAATTACAGTTATGCCTTCTTACGAAGTATTGCCACGTGTAAAAGGGCGAGCAAGGCACCTCTCGTGAGAGATTCCCGCTCAGAAACCAGTTCGAAAATGCTTGTAGAAAGACAGAGGTAGGTGTTCAGGAATCGCTCAGGGAGGCTTCTCGTCTGGCATCGCTTCTGAAGCTGGTATTCCGCCAATTCCCCAGTGGGTCTTGGGAATCTCATAGACAACGACTTCGACAGCCCGCTCTGGAATTCCCAGCTCTACCAAGACCTTTGTGATTCCTGAAATGATTCTCTCCACAGCATCTTCCGATGTGCCTTTCCACATCTTGACATCAACAATCGGCATGA
>JBHLOD010000335.1:0-2853 GCA_048940825.1 Promethearchaeota archaeon
GTTATATTTCTGTAATCAGAACTGTATCCTCTCTTTCAGTAGGAAACATTCATATTATGCTGTAGGAAGCGGATACGTTATAACCGATTCAGAGGAAACTGAGAAGACTAGGAAATCTGGATTGTGCGGCAATTGTCCGGTGCGGCTTAGATTCCCTTTCTGTTGGATTTGCGTGTTTGCAGCGGTCATCGCTGTTCATTTCATTGGGAACTATCTGATTCCAGCTTAATTACGTAGATTCATCATAGAGCCTCTGAGGCGGTTGGACGCCAGTCGACCCAAGTCCAGCATAAGTTTCCCGAAGGGGGAATCACCATATGTCTAGTTCGATGCATGGAAAGGTCTGTATTGTCACCGGTGCAAACTCAGGAATTGGAAAAGCTACTGCAAAGGGATTAGCGGCCTTAGACGCCGAGGTAATCATGGTATGCCGAAGCAAGAATCGAGGGGAAGCGGCAAAGAGTGAGATTGTGCAAGAGACCAAAAACGAACGAGTCATTCTCATGGTGACTGATTTGTCTCTACAGAATCAGGTACGCGGACTTGCTGAAGAGATTGAGGATCGGTACACGGCTGTTCATGTGCTGGTCAATAATGCCGGAACTTACAGGACCGTTCGATCTACAACAGAGGAAGGAATGGAATCAACCTTTGCTGTCAACTATTTGGCTCCGTTCCTGTTAACGAATCTCCTCCTCGACAGACTGAAGGCAGGAGCTCCCTCGCGGATAGTCAATGTTGCAGGAGCCTACCACCGTAAGGCAACAATGCACTTTGATGATTTGATGTCTGAGAACGACTATACTGGTTCCAAGGCGAACAACAGGAGCAAGCTTGCGTTGATCCTCTTCACGTATGAACTTTCGAGGAGGCTTGAAGGATCCGGGGTTTCTGCCAACTGTCTCCATCCAGGTGCCGTCGCTACAGGGCTTGTCGAGAAAGACCCCGACCTCCCACGCTTTTCCAGAGCAGCCTATAAGCTATTCAAACAGTTCGGAAGCAGCCCAGAGAAAGGAGCAGAAACCTCAATCTACCTTGCGTCATCTCCTGAAGTTGAAGGAGTGACAGGAAGGTACTTCGAGAAGATGAAGGAGAAGGAATCTTCGGAGGAGTCATACGATATCAAAGTAGCTCAGCAGCTTTGGGACATCAGTCTGAAGCTCACTGGGTTGGATTCATAACACTTGTCGTGGCGATGCATTTTGTCTGAGAGTGAAGCAGGTCAAGACGAATCAATGAATGATGCTGGTGGTTCTGATTCATTCCTGAGACGCAATCCGCTGACAAGCTTCTTTTTCCTGTCCTTCGCCATCACCTGGATTGCAGTACTTCCGTTGGTGCTCTCAGGCCAAGGGATTGGTGGAATCTCTGTTTCAGAGGACTGGCATTTCTTAGGGGCTTTCGGTCCAACAGTAGCTGCACTTGTCATGGCATACGTGACCAAGGGGTCTGACGGAGTCCGGAATCTTGCGGCAAGATGCGTTCAGTGGAGGGGACAAGCCAAATGGGTCGGGGTCGCGCTCGTCCTGCCCTTCGTTATCTTCTCCTTTGCAGCTGTCATTGACTTTGTTGTGAGTGGGACTTGGTTCAATTGGAACCAGTTTCTTTTGGACAATCAACTGGATGATGTGGGCTCGTGGCTTCTCTGGTTCCTTCCCGTGCTTTCCTACGGCATCTTTGAAGAAATCGGCTGGAGAGGTTTTGCACTACCTCGCCTGCAGAAGAAGTACTCTGCTCTTGTGGCTACGGGCATCCTGACTGTGTTCTGGGGACTATGGCATCTGCCTATGTTCTTCTATAGGTTCGACTATCCGATACCTTTCGTCATGATGTGGTTCGTAGGCTTGTTCTTTGGAGCACTTCTCCTAACATTCTTCCTGAACAGTTCTGATGGAAGTCTCCTTGTGGTGATAATATGGCATACTGGCGTGAACATCGTTTCTCGTCTTGATGTCGTAACCCTCGCCGCATACTCCAGCATGATGATGATGGTATTGGGTATCCTCCTCTTGCTCAGATTCGGATGGCGGGATTTCTCTGTTGGAGAAAAGTATGTGGAAGACTCATAGAATCGAATGTCCATCATACTTGGTGTCCGTGGTCATGTCTTGTTCGGGAAGTGAACCCAAGTGGATATATTGAGGATTGCCGTTCTAATGCCCCTGGTTCGAAGACTGAAACATCTCCAAGGAATCGGTTCTTCGAGCTTCAAGAATGGCAAATAGATTGATGGAGAGAGTATGAAAAATGGAAGAAATACGTGAAGACCTAGCATCCGAGGGGTGGACTGTGTCGAAATTTGTGAATCTGGTCCTATACGCTGTGGCCCTAGCCATGGGTGTGGCGACAATCGTCCTACCTATGGTTGGTCAACCAGTTGATCAAACAATAGTAGGAATCGCAGTATTCTGCCTTGGTCTCGCCGGCCTGAGTCAAGTCACCTCGAAAGATTGAGTCATTCCTCACTCGTCGCACGGGCGCCCCGAGCGAAGTCAGTGGACACGATTGATGAGTTGCCTTTGAAAACCGAATACCTGAATAGTCTCGATGAATGAACTAGACTGAGAACTGATGAGAGAGCTAGAGATTCATCTTTCGAAAGAGGAATACTCTCCGGGTGACACCGTAGCCGGGACTCTCATAGTCCGGACCGAGGATGATTTCGAGTGTCAAGGCGCCCGCATTTCATTTCGTGGTGAAGAAGTAGTCAGAGTCGCTGTCCATGCAGGGAAGGTTACCATTGTCCACAGCGATATGAGGGAACATACGAACCAGACAATTGACATGGTTTGGGACTCCATTATCGCATCTGGTGAAACAAGGAAGGAATTCTCATTCAGATTGCCGGAGAAT
>JBHLOD010000336.1:0-2841 GCA_048940825.1 Promethearchaeota archaeon
TGCAGGGAGCTGGGGGTGGCAGAATAGTCGTCACAGGGACCAACTTCTTCATAGACAACTGGGGAATCAACGAACTCTATAACTCCGCAGACAACGATAGACTCGCTCTTCAGATAGTCAAGTGGGTTTGTGACTTGATCTAATCTCCGAGAGTCCTTCATCCATGATTGCAGAGTTCAATCGGAGCAGTCTTTAGGGACACATATGCTCCACAGGGGCGTGCCCAATGTGACAAGGCTCCTAGTCAGTCCTACGGATGAGTTTGATGCAGTCGAAGCTTTGGCAGGTGGAGCTGACATAATAGATGTGAAAGACCCCACAGTAGGTTCGCTCGGAGCTGCGGTCCCAGAGCTCATCAGACGCGTTAAGAAGGCGGTAGGGCAGAGCGTCCCTGTAAGTGCAGCTCTCGGTGACGTGCCAAATCTTCCTGGAACCGTTGCCCAAGCTGCTCTCGGTGCATCAATAGCAGGTGCTGACTACGTCAAGGTGGGACTTCGCGGTACACGAAGCCACGAGGACGCAAGAGATGTCCTTCGCTGTGTCGTACAAACACTCAATGATTTCAACCGCAACTGCATCACGGTCGCCGCACTCTATGCAGACTATGATCGAGCAGGCACAATTGACCCATTGGATCTACCACTAATTGTGAAGGGTATAGGTGTAGAGGTTGTGATGGTAGATACGGCTATCAAAGATGGCAAGAACCTCTTCGATTTCATGTCAGATGCACAAGTATCAGAATTCATTCAAGTCTCAAAGGCACGGAGCCTTGAGGTAGCACTCGCCGGATCGCTGAATGGAGAAACGTTTGAAAGAGCTGCTGGACTGAAGCCGGACATTGTAGGTGTGAGAACTGCTGCCCTCTCAGACGGAAATCGTAACAGCGGCCGGGTTGATTCCTCACTGGTTGCTGAGCTGAGGAAGATAATGCACGGCTGAGTTCAATGGACTTGGTCTTCTTTCTCTAGGATTTCGTCAAGGATTCCTCGGTTTCTGCCATCAATGACATGGAGTGCTCCTTTGAAGTGAGGACTAATCTTTGGTACATGAACGTCTACAACGCCGTTCTCGGCTAGAGTCTTGATCTCCTCAGTGCTTACAGGCATATCACCACTATCGCGGGGATGTTCATAGAATTCAAGGAACTTGTCCGTGCTCTTTGCGAGCACAACAAGGTCTGCATCAATTTGGACTCCGATCCAGACAGCAATTGAATCGCTGGTCACACTCCAAGAGTGAGGAAGCTCGTCCTGGGCTCTCAGTAGTCTATATGGCTGCAGTATGAAGCTACGTCCCTTGGACACCATCTCCAAGACTTCTCTGCCGCTGAAAGTTACGAGCATAGGAGCATATTGCGAAAGCAATTCCCCAAACTGCTCCATTCCAAGTATTGCCATCCAGTGAGCAGAAGAATCAGAAACGTTCAGAGCTGCTTGGAGCTTGCGTACATTGTCTGCGAAAGGGCCGCCACCCGGTACGATAACGAGCAAATGATGGCCACTCAATTCCTCGATTCTCTGCATCAATGCTCTGAGCTCTTGCGGACTGTCTGCGAAACTCCCACCAATCTTGATGACTGCCCTCACAGGAAATACCTCCAGTTGATTCCTGCGTAGAGGGCCGCCGAGTAGGCTGTCGCAGCCGCTGAACCTTCGGCACCTAAGACTTCCTCCAAGTCCCAAATCGCTTTGGCACCAATGCGGTTGACTGCCTCTTTTCCAAGGAATTGAGCTCCCAGACCGGCTAATACGAAAGTTTCATCGTCCGGTGCAACAGACATTCTCTCACAGACCTGTTCTATTGCGTCCCGAATGTCTTCGAGTTGCTGTTCCCAAGCCTGTTGAGCAATGTCGACAATTAGCTCCTCCTGCAACGTTTCAATATCGCCACATACCACACGAGCAAGTCTTGCCAAACATTCCTTCCGGGTCTTCCCACCACCATCGGCAGTCTCTGTAGTGTACAGATCTTCGGCAACGTGACCAAGGATAAGATGAACATCGCCCGAAGTAGCAAAATACTCAGAGGACATTCTGCATGATTTCCCCTCTAACATAACGGCTCTGAGAATTGCAGATACATCGGTCCTAAGAGCTCCCGTGTAGACTAGCTCCCCATGAATCAGTCTGCCTGTATCGTCTTTTCCCGTGGTCGCCGGCAGTCCATCTCTAATCGGAATCACGTCGGTGGTCGTGGAGCCAACATCAACAAGTATGCATTCAGGCACCTCGCGACCTATCGTCCACGCCAAAACAGGCCAGTTGGCTGCGGCGACAGACAAAGGTGAAGCAAGTACCTGGGAAAGCTGCAATAGCTTCAGGTCCACGCTTGGAAAGACAATGCGCGTGCCGGAGAGAGCCATTGAGGCACCGCGCGCAATAGTGGTCACGCCCTCTCTCTTGGTAGCGAAGGTATCGGACAGTTCGGCAGTCATCACCACAGAAACGAGGTCGGGGGTTTCATTGTTGGAGAGACGAGAAGTGGTTTCGGAAAGCATACTCCAAAGTTCAGTACGATCTCTAAGCCAGACCGGGAAATGGTTCGAACTGTAGGAAATATCGTGCGGGGTGCCAGATTCATCCAGGGATAGTCCACAGCCCTTCAGGTTGGCCCCTCCCACATCCAGGCCGACCACTCTCAAGGACTTACAACTCCGAGTCGGTGGTCGATCTGTTTCTCGACAGCTGCCAAGTCTACGCGAGCATCTTCACGTGATAGCCCCCAGCCGCAAACATAAGGCCTCACCGTCCCGCCGCCCCCCGGAAGCAGAATCGGAGGACTCGCCACGCCGGGAATCACCATGACTCTTGCGTAATCATCTTCCAATCTTGATGAATT
>JBHLOD010000337.1:0-2838 GCA_048940825.1 Promethearchaeota archaeon
CTTGTGGCTTGGTTCTTCAGGACTGTCATGACCAACAACGCTAGGATTACAGTCAATCTCCTACCTAACAACCTGGGCTCCATCCCGATTCCTGAGTCCTTCGACGGCCGGGTCTACGGGAAACTATGCGACGTGTTGATATCGTTGCGACTGTCTGAAGAGCGTTCACGTGATATGAACGACGCTTTCCATGTTTGGCACAATGTGATAGCCGAGGCCGCAGTCCAAGCAGCATACTTCCCAGAACGTGACGACTCCAAGAATGTTAGAGATGAGCTTCATACAATGTTGAAAGGCTCTTTGAGGTTGAGTGATGTACTAGATATCAGTCACAACTCTCTTCGTACTAGAAGTGTAATGATATGATTGGGGGACCCGAGTCTGCTCCTGGTCGGAAGAGCACTCAAATGAGAAGTGTCATGACGCAAAGACAACAGACATAAGACACTATTCGGGGTCCCTTTGCGAGAGATTCCAGTGGCCTCAGAACAGGAAACAAGTGTTCATCCAGATGAACTGGATATCGACATGACTCAGTGGTCGAAGCGCGATGAACTACGCGAGACCCTGCACATGATGCTCTCCCACCATCCTCCCTCTTTGTTCGGTCATTGTCTCCGAGTATCATTCCGAGGACGTTCACTGTATCTTTGCGGCCGATGCACTGGAATGTACACTGGACTGGGTCTTGGAATCGTGTTTATGTTCTTGATAGGCTTCCCCCGTGAACCTTCTTGGCTTTGGTTCTTCCTAGCACTCGCAGTTGGTTTCTCAACCGTGGTGGACTGGATTAGCCAGAGACTCACACCAAGGAAGACTACCAACTTGATACGCGCCGCTACAGGCTTCCTGAGCGGCGTTTCACTTGCCTTGATACTTTATCTCGGGAACCTTGTATACATGGTTGTAGCGCTAGCCGTGATGGGTGTAACTATTGGTGGTGTGGGCTATATCGAGGAAAAGAGGAAGCGGGAGCAGAAAGAAACCACCCTGGACGAGACTGAGTAGTGCACTTCTACTTCTACCAAACCATTTTAACGCGGAGTCATTTCATGGCCGATGTGGACTAGGATGATTCCAATTGCCAAGCCGATCATAGGTGAAGAAGAGATTCAAGCTGCGAAAGAAGTTCTACAGTCAGGAATGCTTGCTGAAGGGAAGGTGTCACGCGAGTTCGAGAAGCGGTTTGCAGACTATGTCGGGGCCAAGCATGCGACGGTGACAACGAATGGCACAACTGCTCTCAGTACGGCCTTGGAGGCCATAGAGATTCAACCTGGCGATGAGGTCATCACTACTTCGTTTACATTCATTGCTTCAGCGAACACGATTGCTATGATTGGAGCTGTTCCTGTATTCGTGGATGTAAGGCCGGATACTTACAACATGGATCCAACACTGATTGAGAAGGCAATATCCGACAAGACGAGGGCTATAATGCCAGTACACATCTTTGGGAATCCATGCGAAATGGGTCCAATAATGGAGATAGCTGAGAAACACGATCTAATGGTTATTGAGGATGCTTGTCAGGCGCACGGTGCTACTGTCGATGGCAAGATGGTTGGATCAATCGGACACGTGGCCACCTTCTCGTTCTATGCAACCAAGAATCTAATGACGGGAGAGGGTGGGATGATTACGACCGACAATCAAGAAATCCGCGACCGATGTTTGATGATCAAGAATCATGGAAGAGGCCCGGAAGGGGGTTATACTCACTACAGAATCGGATACAACTACAGAATGCTAGACATTGTAGCGGCGTTGGGTGTAGTGCAGATGGAACGAATGCCAGAGGTTGTGAAACGGAGAAGAGAGAATGCCAAGGTGTATGATGAATTCTTTCAGGGCATAGAGCAAGCTACCCCCCAAGTCGTGCTCAGCGGAATGGAATCAGCATATCATGTTTATGCTCCCAGAATCCTCTCTGAAACACTCATGAGGGATGAGCTGGTTCAGTCACTTAGACGCGAGGGCGTCGGGTCCAGACCCGTCTATGCCATCCCGTGTCACAGGCAAGAAACATACGAGAACATCTCGGAGTGGCGATGGGCCAAGTATATAGAGTATCCCGATTATTCCTCGCTTAGCTTACCTAACTCTGAGGAGATTGGGGACAAGCACTTTGAGATCCCCGTGCAACCTGGTGTGGGCAAGGATGAGATGAGGTACATATTGGATGTACTCGGAAGGACTCTATCCTAGTCCTGGGGCATCAGGTGAGGGAGGATTGTTCTGAGGTCCTTGGACCGAATGGTCAGATCAGCCGCTTTCGAAACCTCATCACTGATTGGATTATATGCGATACTCAGGGCAGACACCTTGAACAGATCTATGTCGTTCTCTCCATCCCCAACACTCGCAAGCTCTAGTCTGGTGTAGCCTTCATTCTCAAGGTATTCAAGAACCTTTTCGGCCTTTTGTGGCCCGGTCATCACGAAGTGGACGGAACCATCGTGTTTTCCGTCCGTTTCACCTAATACATTGGAGAATGCAAAGTCCAGATTGAGCCGCTTCTTGAAGGGGTTCATGAAGAACTGACTCACCCCGCTAGACACGCATCCAACCTTGAGGCCCCATCCCTTTAGGGCAGCTACTGCTTCTTCTGCTCCCTTCATCAGAGGCAGATTCTCCACTAGCGGGTCAAGAGTGCCATCTGAAGGCACGCCTATCCAAATCTTTGCCCCTTCTTTGATGGCATTCGAAAGAAAACGCCTGCCATCTCGGATCTCTTTGAATACTCTGAGGAACTCCTGCTCTATTCCAAGCGCCTTCGTCAACGGATGAACGGCACTTGGTCCATCATATAGGACCCCGTCCAAGTCCAAAGACACC
>JBHLOD010000338.1:0-2832 GCA_048940825.1 Promethearchaeota archaeon
GAGCTTAGGGACGAGCTAGCAGCTCTTGAAGGAGTCAGCATGGTCCATATCGACAAGGTAAGCTCCTAGACCTCAACTCTGAGATGCTGACCTAATATGCAAGACGTAGTCCAGATAGTCATAGACCTTATTTTACAGGGCTACGTCGGTCTCTTCATAGCGTGTTTCATTGTAAACATGATTCCCTTCATCAGTCCAAGCAACATGGTCCTCGCTGGACTTGCCATGATATTGTTGTACCCCGGACCACTTGATCTGTGGGTAGCATTCCAAGTGGGCATTGTCGTTGCTCTGTCTGCATCCGCATCGAAGCTCGTCCTCTACGCAACAATACGAGGGTCACGCGTTGTGCTTTCTGAGGACATGCTCGCGAAGATTGACCATGAGAGAGAGAGGGTGAAGAAGTGGGGTGCCATCGCACTGTTCATCTCAGCAGCATCTCCTGTTCCTGACGATCCAATTGTGATATACTGCGGTCTCACAGAATATAGCATCCCAAAACTCCTTACGAGCTACAGTCTGGGAAAAGTGGCAGTGACCATCCCTGGTGCACTCATAGCGTCAGCAGTCAGCTCCTTCTTTGGGTCGGCACCATCGATTATTGGGTCGATAGCTCTCACCGCGATAATCCTAGGAATCATCTTCCGGAGAAGGACCGAGGATGGGGAATCACGGAAGTCTACGAAGCTTCCGAACGATAAGACTCCGAATGATCCGCAAAACGATTCAGCGATTTCAGAATTCAACGGGGACAGTGATATAGATCAAACCATATGACTCAAAGCAGATCGCATCCCGCGTATGTAGCAAATCTTAAGTGGCTCACCCTCGAGCTGTTGCTTCAATCTAGGTGATTTGATGGCAGGACAAAGCACGACCGAAGTCAGGTGCGTCAAGTGCAAGCACGTCTATGAGGCAGAGGTCATTGACCACATCGACCTCTCGGAGGACCGCGACCTCCTGAAGAACCTCAGAATGGGTAAGGCAAACAGAGTTCAGTGCCCTAAGTGCCGAAAAGTGGAGTACCTCAACCGAAGCATCGTAATCAACTTTGAGCCCGAGAATCTCATTGTCATGTATGATCCTGCAGCAAGAAAGAAGGACGTGCGCGAGAACCATAGGAAAGATTATGAAAGTGTCATAAGCTTCAACGAAACACTTGAAGAGATAGGAAGCGAAACAGAGTTCAAGATAGTCACTAAGGTCGAGAAGCTGAAGGACATGATTTCAGGGTATGTGAAGGTCCACGGCTAGCCCGCTCAAAGCTTCCTCTTTCCGAGCAAGAACTGCTCAACCCATCTCTCTGCCCTGTACATTGTAGTCGGTGTTGGCGGCATCTTGAAGCCGTAGGCAGATATAGACTCGAGAGAACCTGAAAGCTCCCTCTTCAGAGCCAGTTTTGCTCCTCGAATTGCATCAATTAGGATTGGCCCTGCATTTGGACCATCTGTTACTTCCATTCGAATATCGACCTTGATAGGTGCACCGCCGAACTGTCGACCTAGAATGTAGAAATAGGACTCACGGCTGTTGTCCATGAAAGGAACATAGTCAGATGAACCCGCAACGAGGGGAGCGTCATATGGAAGGTCCTGGCTTATTGCTCCGCTCTTCACACCTCGCTTCCTCATCCGTCCACGATAGTGCGAATCGAGTGACTCAGCACCGCCTCCCACATCCAGCTGGTAGCTCTTGTCGACTTTCACGCCTCGAGCCACGAGGAGCTGAAGGAGATTCCGATGTAGTACTGTGGAGCCAAGCTGGTCTTGGATATCATCGCCTACGAGAGGAAGCCCCTTCTCGCTGTATCTCTTACTCCATTCTTGGTCAGAGGCAATGGGAATTGGAGCCCCGTTGATGAAGGCGCAGCCAGCCTCCAAGCTGGCATTGGCATAGAACTTGGTGGCCTCTTCAGCCGAACCAGGCAGTAGGTTAACAACAATCTCGCACCCGGTGTCTTTGAGTGCCTTGACAACATCGACCTCAGGTGCGTCGGAAATCTTGATTAATGCTCTGAGATTGTCATCGACTCCATCCTGAACCGGACCTCTGAGGACTTTGAGTCCAGTCTTCGGAACATCAGCGAATCGCATGACATTGTTTGGGGGAGCAAAGATAGCATCAGAGAGATCTGCTCCCACTTTTCCTTCGGCAACGTCGAATGCGGCCACGAATTGGATATCCCTGACATGAAATCCCGCGAAGTCAGGATGGTTCAGACCCACAAGATCACCATTTGCCTTGGCGTCCTTGTAGTATTCTACACCCTGAACAAGCGCACTTGCGCAGTTGCCGACACCGATGATTGCCACCTTTATTCCGTTCAATAGATGCACCTCTGACCCTTTGGCCCATGGATTTCGGACTCATAGATATTACATTTCTTTTAAAGTTATGCGGTTGTAGAATATTAATATGAGCCTTTGATATACCCATATCACTCACAGATAGCAATCGGCCACTGTCGGGTTACGCCGTCGAGATGTGGGCTCGAGCTGGATGAACGAAGTACGCGACTCTCGTAATGAGATCGAGATTCCAGACTGCCATCCCAATCTCCATTGCGAATGAGAGAAGCAGAATCCAATAGTTACCTGAGAACAGAACTATCTCGGGCACAAAGACTCCAATCCAGTGGACTGCCCCCAAAATCACGATTGCGGCCATGACAACCACCATGAATCCGCCGTAGAGGAATCCAAACATAAAGAAGACACCGATAAGAACGCCACCCATTGAGAAGAGAGACAGGAGCTCATCTGCGAATCTCATGACAAACAGCATAGTCATTGAAACTATTGTGGCAATCAGAGCTGCGATTGCTGCTGTGTG
>JBHLOD010000339.1:0-2830 GCA_048940825.1 Promethearchaeota archaeon
CTGGCTGACTCAGCAGAGTTTGCTGAGAAGATTAAACAGCATACCATGAAAGACCTCATGGACGACCTGCTGGAACAGTACAATCAACAGTATGACAAGGGTGCTTCCTCCAATGTAGATTTTAGACAATTGGCTGAAACCGCACGGCATACTGAGAGTTGGAAGAGCCTACTAGACAAGAAGGCGGTCGACGCAATTGAGGATGCCGATTCTCGGTCTTCTCCGTCAGAGTATCTGCGTCACATGATACGTAGCATGTCCGCCCTCGACAGTATGATTCCAAGCGGCCGTTCTAAAGAGGGCTGGGAGAGGGCAAAGCGGAAACTAGCCGATGCCGCGATTGCAAGGTCTCCCTCAAAGGCAGCCCTGAGAAACACTGTAAGAGAGTTATCAAGAGAGGGAATCCTTCCGTCAACAGAGGGAATCCGTGAGGCTGCTGAGAAACTCGGCATGACAGAGGACGAGATTCTGGAGCTCCTCAGTCCCTCCTACAGAGTCGTTAAGGCACTCATCGAACAAGGTTTAGAGGATTTCGAGAGACTGCATAGTCTGATATCAGCGGCTGGACTAACAGAGCAACAGCTGAGAGAACTTGCGGACTTGGCAGCTAGCAAGAAGAACCAAACGGCTTTGGGTGCAATTGCGCACGAAAACTTCGGTGCAGCCTTGGGAATAGAATCAAAAGGGAGATACGGACGTCCAAGCTATGGGGCTCAGATTGCTCCGCCACTGCAAAACAGAAGCGAAATGGTCTTCGCTGGACTTCTGGGCGGTCCGGCCACAAACATAGTGAGAATTTGGTACGCGTACAGAGACGAACTCCCTGACGACGTGAATCAGAGGCTCAAGGAGATTGCGAAAAGGCTATTGATTGACCTCGGAAAGAGGTATGCTAGGGCCACCATGGGATCATCTATGCTGGGCGGCATTCAACAGTCAACGACAGTAAGACCGTTCAGAATTGGCGATGACATCGACCTAATAGATCTGGAGGAAACCATCGATTCGCTGCTCTCTCAGGGACGAGGTAGCTTCCAGATCTTGGACGTGGAGGACTTCTTAATCTGCGAAACGTATCAGGGCCATAGAGCGTTTGTCTGGGCCTTGGACAAATCTGGGTCCATGGACTCACCAGAGAAATTAGGAATGCTGAGCATCTCGGTAATGGCAGGACTATATGGTGTACAGAAGGATGACTTCGGAGTGATTCTCTTTGACAGCGTTAGTCACGTCGTCAAGCGTGTTGATGAGAAGTCTGTATCCGTTGAAGAAGTCGCATCTGATCTTCTTGATGTGAGAGCGAGCGGCGGGACTGGCGGGCGGGCGTCGCTTAAGTGGGCGCTCGAGAACTTCGAAATGACAAGGGCCAAGGAAAAGATATGCATCTTCTCAACGGACGCTTTTTTGAGTGACCAAGCAGAGTGCGAGAAGCTTGCCGAAAAGATGAAGCACCAGGAGATCAAGTTCATCATTCTTGTCCCAAAGGACTCCTATGACATGAGAGCGGCTAGAAGACTCGCCGAGAAGTCACATGGAGTAGTGCTGGATATTAGTACAGTAGAGGAACTACCTGAGAAACTACTGCGTCTGACGAACTACTAGATTGGCACAAATCCGAGTCTAGAAGAGAGGCTCTTGTCCTTGACTTCACAGACGTGGAATATGTAGGCACATGGATACTCTGAAGCACGTAGATCTATGAACCGCCTGACAAACAGAGAGCGCATTGCTCTCATGAACCTGTAGAATAGGTCCCCTGGGAAAACTATCTGTGCGATGCAGTTTACTTGCCAGCCCAAGTAGGTATCCTTCTCTGGTTGGTGGTGCTGGAAGTTCAGCACGACGCGGGGGTCCCGGCGGATATTCCCATAGGTGACATCACCGTAAAGCTCTGCCGCTCCGAAACGGAAACGATCTATCTTAGAGTCGTCAAGATACACTCTGCGGTATAGTTCGATTCTCTCCTCGAGGGTCTCCTCATAGGGGCGGCCTTGGAAAGACAGAAGCTCACCTTCGATATCCTCGATCTGGTTCTCTATCTCTTCATCAACAAGAGACAGATGAGCAGTCTTAACTGCAGTTCCAAAATGAAAGATGCTCGTTGGGTCTGAGGTGCACACAGTCGGTTGCAGCACAGTGTCATAGTATGCTCTTAGGAGCTTGCAGTTTGGGTTCGCTTCTCCGTCATAGATAGTAGCAATTGCAAGATAGAGTGGGTCGGGAATGGCGTTCAGAGGAAAGGTAAGGCTTACATCGTTTATGACGAGTTCAATCCTTCTCCTCTCTCTGTCTATGAACTTCACCCTGGAGGGAATATCTTCAGTCACCTATGCCTCACACCCTCCATCGCATTAGAACAATTGCTTTTGTAGTTAAGTGGGACCAATTCACCCCCAGCTCATGCGTTGAGGCATCAACCGAGACTTGTCCAAGCCTCGAGCATCAGCAATATCCGCAAAAAAGTATCATAAGAGGGACTGCACCATCCCAAGGAAGATACTCGTAGGAGTTCAAGAAATGGTAGACGCTTTTGAGATAGACTCAGATGCCAAGCTAACTGAAACCAAGGCGGATGCCTCTACCATTGATTCTGAGAAGGTCTTGGTCTTCATAGACCACACGGAGAAGACAATCTATCTCTGGCGGGGAGCCAAAGCACAGTTGTTCAAGAAGCTAATGGGAACAAGAGTGGCTGCCACATTGAGCCACAGCTACCCCAAGTATAGAATCCGACCGATTACAGAAGGAAGCGAACCAGCAGCGTTTCTGGATCTTGTTGGAATAAAGCGGTCATAGGAAATGGAAACACAAATCTCCATTCGTGTCTACA
>JBHLOD010000340.1:0-2824 GCA_048940825.1 Promethearchaeota archaeon
GACCGCGACGACTAGTGAAACCACCCCAAGCATTTCTGGAAAAGGGATCCCGCTGAAGTAGAGAGGAAAGTCTAGCTCAGTCAAACCGGTAAGAACCATATATATGATAATGCTGAAAGAGAGGAAGGCTGCAATGATTCGACCACGATATCTAGCGACCACCGTCTGATTTAGTAGAACGCTCCAGCAGACCATTGTGCTGGCCAGCCCTGCGAAGAGCGCCAGAGTAAAGATAGTTTCCAAGTCAGGAGATTGAGCTAGCGGGAATCCCAAGTAGTTCACATAGACAGCTAGGAAAAGTGGCACCATTGCAGAAACTAGAAGGAATAGCTGGCCTCTGCGAGTTCTGTCCACCACAGCACCTGCCAAAAACACGGCGCCTGCAACAGCAACTATCCCCAAGGCAAGAAGAAGTGGATGATCAACGCCCGGGTTGGAGAAGAGTGTCCCAGAAATCAGCTGGCTTATTACGAACATCCCATAGGCAACGAATGGGGAGTACAGCAGGTAGTATGATGCTGTCCTCATGGGGAATTCTCGGTACTCCAGCATTACTCCACCTGCACTTGTCTGACCGCAGCCAACAGAATATGGACCTTTCGGGTTTGTTTCAGATCATCGACACTTGCTGGGTGGAATGAACGGGATAGCTTAAATTGAACGACGCCCCGACCATTTTCAACGGAGAGAGAGTGATTGTCTGGCCGACTCCAAGTGCATGAGTTCATGGTTCTAACTCCTGGAGGAATCCCTATCTTCCACTATTCACCAGATGGTACGCGGAAACTTGACGAGCTATTGTCAGGCTTTCTTACAGCGATAACCTCGTTCGCGTCAGAGTTCGGCGAACGCTCAGTCCAGAGCCTTGCTTTTGAGGGGTCAGAGGTGATGTATGAACAGGCCGAGTTAGACATCATATTCATTTTCCTTGCTGAAGCAAATGCCCCCAAAAAAGTCCTAAGAGCAGTCCTCAGAGACCTTAGTCGCAAGTTCATGAACCGATATTCAGTTGAGGTAGAAATGGACATACCACTTGAGAGTGTCTTTGCTGACTTCCGGAGTGAGGTCGAAATCTCACTCAAATACTACGAAGGTGTTCTCAAGACTACCTCAAGCCTGAGTTCTTTCGTTGTGCCTTCAATGAAGGGAAACACATCTGAATTGGTGTCCACCTCGCACGGACTCTTGGACCAGTACCATCGGGACTTCGGAGGCGATGGGAACAAGATTCTCGAAAGCATTGACGGATCGAGCTCCATTCGTGATATTGGTGAGAGACTCGGGATTGAAGAGAATGCAGTGCAAGAGGCGGTTGAGTATCTCGCAATTTGGGGAGTCTTGAGGATCTCAAAGATGTGCCCACTAATCAAAGGAGCGGATGAAAGGTTCGACGCATACCTTAGTCTCGTCGGGCTTCCTGAGAAAGAGTATCACCTCTTGAAACGTGCGATGCCACTATGCGATGGTTCCCAATCCCTCGGAGAGATTGGTGAAAGGCTAAGTGTCACCTCTGAACGTCTTCATGAGGTGCTCTCCAAGCTAGGCGAGGAGGTTGAGTGGAATCTTGTGGATGTCTTGGACTAGCGGAACAAAGTCCAGATAGGAATTATAAGACGCTGAATTCCTATTCACGCACATCCAGCATTTCGTGTAAACTTAATCAAATCGCGATGCTGGAAACGCTCGGTGATGAGTCATGGGGTCGAAAATCGTCAGCATACACAGTTTCAGAGGTGGAACTGGAAAATCCAACATCTCTGCGAATCTGGCCACCATAGCGGCTCTGGACGGAAAACGCGTGGCCGTGATGGATACAGACATGGCCTCTCCAGGCATCCACGTGATCTTTGGGTTGGGCAGAGAGAAGATGAAGCGGACGCTGAATGACTACTTGAGAGGGGAGTGTGACATTGCTGATGCTTGCATTGACCTGACTACAAGGAAGGAATTCTCAAGCATCGACTCTGGCAATCTATTCCTGATTCCGAGTTCCATGACGGCCGCTGACATTACAAGGATTCTTAGAGAAGGCTACGAGGTCTCTGACCTGAAGAACGGGTTCAACGAGCTTGTACGTGTCAAAGACCTAGACTATCTGATTATAGATACTCATCCTGGTCTGGACCGGGAAACCCTGCTATCTATGGCTACTGCTGACAACTTGTTTGTCGTGGCCAGAATTGATGAACAAGACCTTCTGGGAACGGCGGCCACTTTGAGCGTAGCCCGGAAGCTGCAGGTTCCGGACATCCAAATCATTATCAACAAGAAACCAAGCATCTACGAAGACAAGGCCATACGTCAAGAAGTCGAGAGCAAATTCAAAACACGTGTGGCAACAATCATACCTCTCCTACCTCTGCTCATAGAGGCAGGAAGCAGATACGTCGTATCGATGCGTCATCCCGACAGCGAGTTCACTGAGCGAATAGAACAGATATACCGCATGGTCAAGTGAGCTACCTGAAGAAGTCCGTCATCTCAGACCCGCAGGAATGTAGATGAGGGCAATTGTCATCAAAAGAATCACGAAACAGATCGCAAGCACCAATAGCAGTAGGCTATCACTTGAAGATGATGACGTATCCCAATAGGGGGGAGCCTCTAACGTAGTGTTCACCTGGCAGTATCTTCGCAGGAAAGCATATCAAGATGTGCAAATCGGTCCGAGTGACCCGACTTCGGGAGACCTACCACAAGATTTCTATCATAGCCTCAATGAGTCAACCGAACATCTGCAGGTGCTATTGGCATGGAGATACAAGTTAGGCTTGCTACGGCTCAAGACAGGACAGCTCTAGACGAGTTCTACAAGAGAGAAGGC